>CATZYB010000009.1 GCA_958426095.1 uncultured Lachnospiraceae bacterium | reverse complement strand
CCATCTCCAGCAGCTCTTTTGAAAATATCTCCATAAGGCCCTCCACATTCCGGCACAGTTCATAGACATCTTCATACAAGGCCCGAAACTCCGGATATTCTTCAAGTAATCGAAAGATCATCTCCGGCTCGTCCCGGCAGAAGAAGGTCAGCCATGCCTCTAACCTGTCATGTATCCTGTCTCCTTCATTGTGCTGTTTTTTCTTAAAGATGTCAAGAGCTATGTAAGTAAATTTTTGAGGCATTCTGAGCCTGAGCCCTGTGTCGGATTTCTGTTCGAAGCAGTGGCGGTAGATTCCCGGATAAGCATGAAACTCCTCCGGGCTGTGTTCAAAAAGAACGATGGTATACACGGTACGTATGTCCCGGTAACTGAACTGTTTCTTCCGCTCGTCCCGCAGCCGTTTGTACTGTCGCAAAAGGAGGTCCGCCGAATAGCAGGCGCTCCGCTCCCCCGGGAATAGATAACCAATCTTCTGGACTTCCACATTGGCAATACGTCCATCCTCGAACTCTACGACGATGTCCAGGACAAGCAGGGAACTCTCATCCGTCAGCCGGGTCGTGTCGTTGGGAAGGACATTCTTTACCCGGACAGCGGCTCCCAAAACCTCTGATAGGAAATCGCCCAGACGCCGGGGCGCATACTCCGGGTTCATAACTTCTTTGAAAAAACCATCGTAGAGCATCTTCACGCCCCGGGCTCCGGTACACATATCAAGAAATGCTTTTTGTTCTTCTTTTTTCCATGAATAGTAAGTTTTTTTCAGATGTTCCTCTCCATTGATTTTTTTCAGGATGTCCTCCCGGCTCTGCAGCATCGGAAAACAGTCCCTTAAGTTTTTTGCCATAGGCATTTCTCCCTTCTTATTTCGTTATGTTTCCATTCATTGGATATATTGCTTTGAACAAAGCTTTGAATAAAAAGATTTCGGTCAGCCAGAGTGGCCTTCCGGATATGTCTATTTTAACACGGGTGACTTATAAGATTCAATTATCATCCGTCGATGGATTTTGACAAAAAGCTTTATACTAATTTCAGGAATCATCAGCTCCGCCGTATATTTATCCATGACACAAAAAGACACCGGTTCCTCTCCGAAAATTTTTACTTCGGAAAAAATCCGGTGCTGTCACTCATACGCATTCGAGTATACAAATCAAAAGCCAGCAGATCCGGCAGAATTGTTTCACAGCCAGAACATGAGTACCGCCGTGCTTTCCGGCATATGGGCGCGGCCCACGCTGCAGCTTACAGTAACCGGAATGCTGCCGCTCATCTCTCCGCCCTGCCGTTTCCGAAAACGGCAGGCGTCCAGAGGTATCCTCAATTGGCCGCCTTTAATTTCAGCCTGATGAAGCATACCGTCCTGTTCAAATTTTAAAGAATCAAGATGCCCTGTCATCGCCTCGCCATTCATCCGGGACTGAGCGCTCATCTCACGAATGGACAGATGAAGCCAGCTTCCCCGTTTATTATGTTTAAGAACCGCCGGCCGTTCAAAGCCCCGGTTGGCCATGGATACTTTCGTCCCTTCCGGATGTCCCACCCGGAACAACATAAATTCCACCGGGTAAGTGCCGTATTCCAGAACTTCGCTTAAAAAATTTTTAGATGTATTTTCCTTTTTATCCGCCGAATGTTCTCTCCGCATTTCCCTGTCGCTGCGAATCATATTTACCAGCACATGATATTCGAGATTTTCAATCATCCGTTTGACATGACCTGGAATCTCACTTTCAGCCATACCAATATTGCGAAGATACACTTCCAAATCTCCAATAAGCTTTTTATAACCGTCAAGCCACAGTTTCCCGTTTGGTGTAAACGTATAATCCTTTGTCAGCAGGCCATTTTCATAACAGATTTTCAAATATCTGCTGACAGAACCATGGTGTACACCGCAAATGTCCGCAATCATGGCTACATTTCCCCGTCGGTTTCCCAGTTTTTCCAATTCCGTTAAATATTGAAGCTGCTGCATTGTCGGAAGGTTTTCCCGTTTAAAATTATCACCCTGTGCCATTATCTTCCCCTCTTTACCATATATGTACATTCATCTCCCGATAGTCTCGACTTTCCGGAGGTGTATTCTCACAGTCTGAAAATCCAATCATGCCGTAGCCTTCGATAACTAACATTCTGGAACCGAAGGTAAAGGTCAGCACATCTGTCGGTATTTGAAAGCCCTCGTCGGTTCTCTCCGCCGGTTTCCAGTCGAATTCGGCCTTATACCAGAGATATTCCGGCGCCCGGCTGCTTATCTTTTTCAGGCAAAAATAACTTTTTTCATTTTCTACTTTTAAACGTATTTCATCGGAAAAGAAATTATGTTCTTCTGCCAAAACCCGGGGATATCTTTTTTCTGCACGATATATGCCCATACAAAAGGTATATTCCCCTTCATCATAAAAAAAGCGCAGATTGGCATTTCTTACAGTACGGTCATAACTGTCGCCATATTTCATAAAATCGCAGATTCCATGAATGACTTCTCCGCTGACCACATGCTCCATCCGGCAGGCATTTTCCTCAGCACTGCTTTCATCCAGGCCGCAGATCATCTGGATGAACTGGGTCAGATGCTGATGCCGGGCCAGGCACTCCGCCCCCTGGGCCTTTCCAAAAGAAGTCAGTTCCAGACCTCCGTCCTTTTCGGTTCGCCGCACATATCCATGCTTTACCATCTGCTTAATGATATAGGACAGTTCCCGCTTCGTCATATCAAATTCAATACAAACCTCAGGTATCGTTATCGATTTGCCCTCCCGCCACCAGAGATACAGAGTTTCCAGAACATCTTCCTCCCGTTCTTCTTTTGTATAAAACATATTGTGACCGATCTCGCCGTTAAATGCTTCTTCCATCTGTGCCATATTCCTTTCCCGCTGCTCAAACCGATAGTTCCTGATTTTCAGCCATTGTATGTTAGTATGAGCTAACCCACGTATAATATAACACAGCTAAATTTCAGCGGCAATCCATCTTATTGAGAAGTTTTCTTACTTATTTACATTTTGTCAAGGACGCAAAAAAACGCCGACTCCCCCCAGCCGGCGTTTTTTAGCAGTTTTATGAAATTCTTCCGTTATCCATCGTGTAAATAACATCTGCCAGATTCATGGTGGACTTCCTGTGGGACACAAGAACAACTGTTTTTTCATGACAGGATTCTCTGAGGGATTTCAGAACAATCCCTTCATTTAACGCATCCAAATTGCTGGTCGGTTCATCCAGAAGAATGAATGGCGCATCATGAAGGAAAGCCCTGGCAATACCGATCCTCTGGCGTTCGCCGCCGGAAAGAGTATCTCCCAGCTCGCCCACTTCCGTATCATAGCCCTTCGGCAATGTCTGAATAAAATCATGGATGGAGGCCTTTTTGGCCGCCTCAATAATTTCTTCCCGGGAAGCCCCCGGTTTTCCAACCGCAATATTATTTGCAATAGAATCGTGGAACAAATACGTTTCCTGAGTTACATAGGATTCCATATCTCTCAGGTTCGATGTATTGATTTCCCGTACATCCCGGCCTGAAATGAAAATATCTCCTTTCTGCCGATCCCAGAAACGCATCAATAGTTTCAGGAAGGTTGATTTTCCTGAGCCGCTGGCCCCATGAATGCCAATGACCTTTCCTTTCGGAATATCCATAGAATAATCTTTCAATATCTGTTCCTCTCCATAGGCAAAATCCACATGAGAAGCCGAAGCTCCGGTAAATTCTACAGTTTCTCTGCCTTCTACTTCTTCAACCTGAGGATATTCTTCCAGAAGACTTAACACACGTTCTCCGCTGGCCAGCGTCTGATTCAGATTGTTGGACAGATTGGAGAGAGCTACCGTCGGTCCGAAGGAACCCATCATGGCAATAACAGCGATCAGCATGTAATCAAAACCTATAGCGCCATTGACATAAAAGTGCAGCATTAAAAACAACATGCCAAAGGAAAAAAGTAAAATCACCATATTGGTCACGGAACGCTGAGAAGCTTCCAGACGATTTAAATCTTTCTGCATTTCACCAAGGTCTTTGGAACGTTCATCCATGGCCTTCATCCGCTTTTGTCCGCCGCCATACTGGATGGTTTCATCCAGGCCCCGGAGCGAGTCCAGAATAAAACTGTTCAGATCACCAAAAGCACTGCGAAACTCCATACCGGGCGCGGCGCCCTTCCTGCCAATGACCATCGGAATCACCGCACCGACAACAATATATCCGGCCAATGCCACGACTCCGGCCACCGGTGAACAATGCCCAATAAAGAACACCATAATAAGAGAAGTCACCACCGCAATGGCGATCGGTGAAATTGTATGGGCATAAAAGACTTCCAAAAGTTCGATATCCGACGTAATAATGGAAATCAAATTCCCCTTATCTCTGCCCTCTAATTTTGCCGGACATAATTTCCGAAGGACGGCAAATACTTTATGCCGGATAATTGCCAGCAGCTTAAAAGCAATAAAATGATTACAATACTGTTCACCATAGTGAAGCACACCCCGAAGTACTGCCATGATCACGAGAAATATAAAAATCTGTTTTGGCTCCAGGGCTGTCAAAAAGTCCGTACTTCCCGGCAATATAGCAATGCCTGCAAGCACAAGGACCTCATGAACCAATGCATATCCGGCAAAAATCGTCAAAAAGATAGCACAAAGATAACCGACGACACCAAGAAAAACAGCAATAAACATAATTGGAAGCAATGGTTTGACAAGCCCGATCAACTGTCCCATAATACGGAGACCGCTGCGGCGGTTCTGACCGTTTTCCTTTTTTTCTGCGCTCATACGGCCGCCTCCTTTCCATAGGCTTCCAGCTCTGACTGATAACGATATAACTGCTCATAAGCCCCTGTTTCCGCAATCAGCGCTTTATGCGTACCGGACTGAACAATCTTTCCATCCTGAAGCATATAAATACAGTCCGAATCCACCACGTTTGCCAGACGATGGGATATGAGTATGATCGTTTTTGTTTTGGCAAGATCATGAATGACATCCATGATCATTTCTTCACTTTCCATATCAATATTTGAAGTCGCTTCATCAAAGATATAAACCGGAGTATCATGAAGCAATGCTCTGGCCAGAGCCAGACGCTGACATTGACCGCCGGAGAAATTACTTCCCTTTTCAAGGACCGGTGTATCAAGTCCCTGCTGGGCGGTCATAAACCCAAGAAGATTCACCCGCTCCAAAGCTGACAGCATCTCTTCTTTTGAAGCATCCGGTTTACCCATGCGAAGATTTTCTTCGACCGTTCCTTTAAAAAGATAGCTGTTATGGCTCACCAGAGTGATCGTGTTCATTCGGCTCTCCTCTGTCAGCTCCGAAGATTCTACACCGCCAATGCGGATATTCCCTTTATAATTACGATTTCTCCCCATCAAAATGCCTGCGATCGTACTTTTACCGCAGCCCGATGTTCCAACAAGGGATATAAAACTTCCCGCCGGCATTTCCATGGAAACACCTTTTAAAATTTCTCTTTCTTCCTCATAGGAAAAATGAACGTCATCCAGGGAAACAGACACTTCACCTGCGTTCACCTTTCCGGATACGGCTTCCGGTTCCGGAATATCCAGCAGAGCAAAAATTTTATCACTGGCTGCCATACCGTTCATGGCAATATGGAAAAATGAGCCGAGCAAACGCAGCGGGATAAAAAATTCCGAAGCCAGTAAAATGATCATTAACGCCCCGCCAAAGCTGACGTTCCCGGCAAAAAATTCCCGAAGAGTAACGATCATACCGACCGCAGCCCCGCCATAGGCAATAATATCCATCACACTGGTGGAATTGAGCTGCATGGTCAATACCTTCATTGTAATACGGCGGAAACGCTGGGATTCTTCATCCATCTCCACTGCCTTTTGACGATCCGCCTGGTAAATCTTTAATGTGGTCAGTCCCTGGAGGTTCTCCAGAAAGCTGTCCCCCAGTTCCGTATAAATTCCCCAATATTTGCTTAAAAGTTTTTTCGCAAATTTCTGGACCGCCACAATAGATACAGGGATCAGCGGTACGCAAATTAAAAGCACCAGGCTGGCCTTCCAGTTGACAAAAACCAAAATGACAAACAATGTCACCGGAGCCAGAAGACTGTAGAATAATTGGGGCAGATAACGCCCGAAATAAGTTTCCAACTGCTCCACGCCTTCGGCCGCCATCTGGACCACTTCGGAAGTGGCTACATTTTCCCTGTAGGAAACGCCGAGGTGCAGCAATTTATCATATATTTTTTTGCGGAGAATCCGCTTGACATCCACGCTTGCTTTAAATGACGCATAGGATGCTTGTCTGTCACAGAAAAATCGGACAATGATCGCGCCTGCAACAATTCCTGCATATTGCCAGACCTCCTGCCTGTCCAATATCCCAAACAATGCCTTTTCGATCAGAACGGAAGCTGAATAGATCATCAGCACCTGACAAAGCAGTGACAGCCACTGCCACAGCACCTGAAACACTATGTAACGTTTCGCATGGGATAATAATTTCACCAATCGTGTCTTAATCATAGGTTTTCATTCCTTCTCTTTTCTTTCTTACTGCTTACAAGATGCCAGACAGCCAGCCCGGGATGATAAAATATCATTCTCGGTCCAGAAAAACGCATGACGACCCTTATGCGCTCCCGCATATCCGGCTTATAACAGTGGACCCGACAGTTGACGCAAAATGTCTTATTCGCCATAAAAGGACATTTTTCGCTGCGCTGCTTTGCATAATCCACCAGCTCCCGGCAATCACCGCAGAGTTCGCCATTCTCTATACGATGATTTTTCCGGCAATAGAGGGAAATCATTTCTTCGACCACTTTCTGTTCCCTCTTACGCTTTTTTTCAGCTTTCATATTTAGATTCATATACTCTCCTGTGTAGACAAAACCAACCTTAGCTTACTACGGTGCTTTCCTTTTGTCCAGACGGAAAAGCATTCTATTATTGAGAACTTTTACCAATAACAGAAATTTAAAAAGGCGCCCCCGATGTGCGGAAACGCCTCGCAAATAACTGCAATATTTATTTCTGTGCTTCAATCTTTTCGGCCAGATCGTTCAGATAAACCCATCGGTCCATTTTCTCTTCCAACTCTGCTTCAGCCCGGGTCTTTTCCTTCATCAGGTCATTCAGCTTTCCCGAGTTCGTGGCATTGGCCAGCATATCTGCATCCAATCCGGCAATTTTTTCCTCCAGAGCCGCAATGACATCATCAATCGTCTCATACTCTTTCTGCTCTTTATAGGTAAATTTTAATTTGACCGGCTGGTTCTGTTTCCAGTCCTTTACCGGCTTTTTACTCACTTCCGGCACGGACACACACGTCCCTTCTCCGGTGCGCCGCTGCTTCGCTTCCAGGTAGTCCGTATAACCGCCCTCATATTGCTGCAGATGTCCCTGACCGTCAAATTCAAAAATCCGATCTGCCACATTATCCAGAAAATACCTGTCATGGGATACAGTGATGACAATTCCTGAAAATGAGTTTATGTAATCTTCCAAAATAGTCAATGTCGGTATATCCACATTATTGGACGGCTCGTCAAGGATCAGGACATTCGCTCCAAGCATCAGAACGGACAAAAGATAGAGCCGCCGTTTTTCACCGCCGGAAAGCTTTGAAATCGGCGTGTACTGCATATCCGGGGTAAAAAGGAAGCGTTCCAGCATCTGGGAAGCCGTGATCCGGCCTTCCTTTGTCTGAACATATTCCCCAATATCCTTAATATAATCAATAACTCTCTGGCTTCCGTTCATCTCGGTTTCTTCCTGGGCCAGATAACCGATTTTAATCGTCTCCCCGATTTCAATATAACCTGAATCCGGCTTTTCCAGACCGGCGATCATTTTGATCAACGTAGACTTACCGCATCCATTCGGTCCGATAATTCCAAGCCTTTGATTCCGAAGAACAATATACTCAAAATCCTGAATGAGCGGCTGACCGTCATAGCTTTTGCTGACATGGTGAAGTTCGATGGTTTTCTTTCCCATCCGGGTCTCCACCGAATCCATAGCCACGGCGCTGTCCTGTACCGGGGCTTTTCCACTTTTTAAAGCCTCCAGCCGTTCAAGCCGTGCCCGCTGCTTTGTTGTCCGGGCCCGACATCCCCGTTTCGCCCATTCCAGTTCCATCCGAAGAATACTCTGGCGTTTCCGTTCCGTCGCCAGTTCCATTTCTTCCCTCTCTGCCTTCAATTCCAGAAATCTGGAATAATTCGCCTCATAACTATACATTTTTCCATGACTGATCTCCAGGATCCGGTTGGACACCTTATCCAGGAAATAACGGTCATGGGTCACCATGACGACGGTGCCTTTATAGTTTTTTAAGTAGTCTTCCAGCCAGGAGATCATTTCTTCATCCAGATGGTTTGTCGGCTCATCCAGCAAAAGCACATCGAAATCTCCGGTCAGTACCTTTGCCATTGCTACCCGCCGCCGCTGCCCGCCGGACAACTGATCCAGCCGGGCGTCATGATCCATAATTCCAAGCTTTGTCATGTTACTCTGAATCTGCCAGTCCGTCTCTGAATTTCCGTCCAAAGCATAGGACGCCACCGTCGCTTTTTCCGGAAATTCCGGATTCTGGGGCATATATGCGATACGCAGGCCATTCTGCCGGACGATCTGTCCTTTATCCGGCTCCTCTGCATCTGCCAACATCTTCAAAAGCGTGGATTTTCCCGTACCATTGATACCGATAATACCGATTTTATCCCCCTCCTGAATACCGCAGGAGACGTCGTCAAAAATTATCTTATCACCAAATATTTTATGAATATGCTCAATATTCAAAATGTTCATCGGAAAAAGTCCCCCTTCAAATTACAGGAAAATATATTTCAAAATAAACAGTACGGCCAGCACAAACATCAGCGGACTGATTTTTTTCTCTTTGTACTTTCCGGTCAGCAGATTAATTGCCACATAGGAAATGACGCCCATGGAAATACCTTCGGAGATACTGTAGAAAAACGGCATCGCCGCAATACAGATATAGCATGGAATGGCTTCACTGTAATCTGTAAAATTAATATTGACAACGTTTGTCAGCATATAAAAGCCGACAATGATCAGCGCCGGAGCCGTTGCAAAGGACGGTATCGCCAAAAAGATTGGTGAAAGGAGCAGTGACAACGCAAAAAGTATGGCTGTTGTCAGCGCCGTCAGTCCCGTACGTCCTCCCTCAGTAACACCGGAAGCGCTTTCCACAAATGTGGTCGTTGTCGACGTACCGAGAATCGCCCCGAAAGTCGTACCAACCGCATCCGCCATTAAAGCGCCTTTAATTCTCGGAAGTTTTCCTTCTTCATCAAGCATTCCCGCCTTTGTAGATACACCGATCAAAGTTCCAAGTGTATCAAAAATATCGACAAATAAAAATGCAAAAACAACAACAAAGAAATTCAATGAAAATACATTTGAAAAATCCAGTTTGAAAAATACCGGAGCCAGACTCGGAATGGAAATTCCATTGCCAAAATCCGGAAGCAGATCATAAAATCCAAGTTCCGGATTCGGTACATAAAGCCCTGTAAACTGGCAGATAATTCCAAGAATCCAGGTGATCAAAATACCCCAGAGAATATTTCCTTTAATATCTTTAATGACCAAAATGGCTGTGATGATCACACCAATGATCGCCAGAAGCACGGTGATTCCCACATCGTTGAAGGTCGCGTTCACACCGTTGGCCAGATTATAGCCCTCCACGGAAAACAATTCCAACAGGGTGGCCCCACCGACAACTATGTTTGCATTCTGTAGTCCGATAAAGGCGATAAACAAACCGATACCCACGCTGACGGCCGATTTCAGGTTCATCGGAATGGCATTAAAAATAGCTTCCCGGATATTGGTCACTGAAAGAACGATAAATACAAGGCCTTCGACAAATACGGCCGTCAATGCCGTCTGCCAGGAATAGCCCATACCGAGAACAACCGTATAGGCAAAATAAGCATTAAGTCCCATACCCGGAGCCAGTGCAAAAGGATAATTTGCAAACAGGGCCATACATAAAGTTCCAATGAAAGCCGCTACTGCCGTTGCCGTAAAAACAGCCCCCTGATCCATGCCTGCTGCTGCAAGAATGCCCGGATTTACCGCAAGAATATAGGCCATTGTCATAAAAGTCGTAATACCGGCCAATACTTCTGTCTTCACCGTTGTGTTATTTTCTTTGAGTCTAAAAAGCTTTTCCAACATTTCTTTTTCCCCCGTAATTTTATTTGCAATAACATACATCATAAAAGATTAATCCATCTGCGTCAACCAAATTTCTGCAATTTGAGACTTTAAAATTCAATGATATCTCCGCTATGGACATAAATGAGCTGGTCACCCATGACTTCTTTCATTGTCTCAAAAGGGATCTGGTCCGTACAATGTCCCGTATAAAACCGGGTCCGGCAATTTTTAAGTTCTTCCGCCGTCTCCCGGATGACAGTCAGATTTTCTTCAGAATAGCCATGATGCTGCATCATATGAAAGCCGCTGATCACCACATCCGGCTCCCTTTTCCGAAGTTCCCGATAAGCATCCAGTATATTTAAAATGCCATTATGGGCACAGCCGGAAACAAGTACCTCTCTCCCCTCACAGCAGATGACCAGGTACTGTTCATGTGAAAAATCATCCTGTATATAATCTTCGCCTTTCCTGCATTTTAAGAAGTTATTTCCCGAAGGCCAAAGCCGCCGCCCGGTGACATTGGTAAGCAAAAACAGTTCTTCGTCAATTTTCAAATTTCCCTCCGCCAAAATCACCTGAGAATAATTCTGAATCTCCGGTGAAATGCCAATGTATCTTTCATTTTTATGTCCCTTATGATAAAAATTCCCAAAAGCAGTCGTCCTTATGTATATTCTCGCATTTGAATTTATTTTTACGAAGGCCGGAAGCCCGCCGCCGTGGTCATAATGTCCATGACTTAAAATCACCGTGTCCACGGCCGCCAAATCCACACCCAAAATTTCTGCATTCCGTATAAAAGTATCCGTTGCTCCCGTATCCACCAACAATTTATGTTTTACCGTTTCAATATAAAAGCTCAGGCCATGTTCACTGGCACAGCCGCTGCATCCTTCTGTATTCTCAATTAAATTCACTATTTTCACAAATTTCCCTCCCTTTAAATTTCATTATATCATGCAAAATAAAGTGACGACAGAATATTTTAATGATAAAATAGAACTATCAAAAACGAAAGAAGGAAACTCTATGGACACCTTGAAAAAGTATGCCCCTGCCCTCATCTTTTTCGCAATTTTTGAAATCATTGCCATCACCCTATGGCAGACTTTGGACAATATTTTTTATTTATTTAATTTTACATATATCGGAGGTTTTCTTTGCCTTGGTCTGTGTCTGTATATTCGAAAATTTAAGTATGCCCGTCTTGTCGTTCAGCTTGGCGTTGGCCTGTATATGCTTGTTTATCTCGGCCTTCTTTCCAATGAAAATATGCAGATTGAAGGATTCTGGTATTACCTGTTCATGGGTGTTTTTGAAGCGGCCACCATCCATTATGCGGTCGCCAAAATCTTCGGCCCCTTGTTTTTTGGCCGGGGCTGGTGCGGATATGCCTGCTGGACGGCCATGGTTCTGGATCTTTTGCCATTTAAACATCCGGATACTCCGCGAAAAAATATGGGGTTTATCCGTTATATTACATTTACTCTGGCCTTTCTTTTCGTCGGCGCCCTTTTTCTTTTCCATGTGCCAAATATCGAACGGATTATGTTTTACAGCTTTATCATCGGAAATATTCTCTACTATATCTCAGGCATCGGTCTGGCCTTTGCCTTCAGGGACAACCGGGCCTTCTGCAAATATATCTGCCCGATTACTGTTTTTTTAAAGCCAATGAGCTACTTCGCCCGGATCCGGATTACTGTGGATGATGAAAAATGTATTTCCTGCGGAAAATGTAAAAAACTCTGCCCGATGAATGTGGACATGCTTGATAATGCCAGAAGCCGTAAAAACGGCACCGAATGTATTCTCTGCATGAGCTGCGTGGACAATTGCCCGAAAAAAGCGCTCCACAGTTAATAATTCTGCTGGAAAGTTCTTGCAAATTCAGGGATTTTCGATAAAATAGAATACGTGTCATTTGATAGAACAACTACAGAAAGGTATTGAAACATGATTAGTGCAAACAATGTGACTCTTCGTTTGGGAAAACGTGCGTTATTTGAAGATGTGAATATTAAATTTACCGAAGGCAACTGCTATGGTCTGATCGGCGCCAACGGCGCCGGAAAATCCACTTTCTTAAAAATTCTTTCCGGAAAGCTGGAACCGAGCAAGGGCGATATCACCATGAATCAGGGAGAGCGCCTCTCCGTACTTGAGCAGGACCACTATAAATATGATGATTTCCAGGTTCTCGATACGGTAATCATGGGGAATGCCCGCCTTTATGAAATTATGAAAGAAAAAGACGCTATATATATGAAAGAAGATTTCACCGAAGCCGACGGTATCCGCGCCAGCGAACTGGAAGGGGAATTTGCCGAATTGAACGGATGGGAAGCAGAAAGCGATGCGGCCATTCTTTTAAATGGCCTCGGTATTGAACCGGATCTCCACTATGTCATGATGCGTGACCTGGATGGCGGACAGAAAGTCAAAGTCCTCCTGGCCAAAGCCCTTTTTGGCAATCCGGACGTTCTGCTTTTGGACGAGCCGACCAACCACCTGGATCTGGACGCTATTGCATGGCTGGAAGAATTTCTCATTAATTTTGATAATACGGTCATCGTCGTATCCCACGACCGTTATTTCTTAAATAAAGTCTGTACCCATATTGCAGACATCGATTATGGCAAAATTCAGCTCTACGCCGGAAACTATGATTTCTGGTACGAATCCAGCCAGTTGATGATTAAGCAGATGAAGGAAGCGAATAAGAAAAAAGAGGAAAAAATCAAAGAACTTCAGGAATTTATCCAGCGGTTCAGCGCCAATGCTTCCAAATCCAAGCAGGCAACATCCCGTAAACGGGCCCTTGAAAAAATCGAGCTGGATGAGATCCGGCCTTCAAGCCGTAAATATCCATATATTGACTTCAAGCCAAACCGCGAAATCGGAAATGAAGTCCTCATGGTCGATGGTATTTCCAAAACCATCGACGGCGTAAAGATGCTGGACAATATTTCCTTTACTCTGGGACATGACGACAAGGTGGCCTTCGTCGGACCGAATGTCAACGCCACCACAACGTTATTCAAGATTCTGGCCGGTGAGATGGAACCGGACGAGGGAACTTATAAATGGGGCGTGACGACTTCCCAGGCTTATTTCCCGAAGGACAATACAAAAGAATTTGCCAGTGACGACACCATCGTTGACTGGATGATGCCCTGGTCTCCGGAAAAGGATGTGACCTATGTCCGCGGCTTCCTCGGCCGTATGCTCTTCTCCGGCGACGACGGCCTGAAACGGGTCAACGTTCTTTCCGGCGGCGAGCGGGTGCGCTGTATGCTCTCCCGCATGATGATGTCCGGCGCCAATACGATGATTCTCGATGAGCCGACGAACCACCTGGACATGGAATCCATCACGGCCCTGAACAACGGTCTGATCAAATATCCGGGCGTCCTGCTCTTCACATCCCAGGACCACCAGTTCGTTCAGACAACCGCCAACCGTATTATGGAAATTACTCCTGGCGGCCTCATCGATAAACAATGTACTTATGATGAATATCTTGAAAATGATGAACTGGCCAGAAAGCGTCAGGTCATGAATATGGATGAACAGATTGAAGATGAAAACGAAGAATAGATATCTGTAATCAAACAGGCCCTTTATCTGCCGGAATTCCAGCGGATAAAGGACCTGTTTTATAGTTTAATTTTAAAACTCTTTCTTACTGAAAATCCCCACACTGATAAAATAGGAAATACAATAAATTAAAACGGACATGATAACTCCGGCCGCTCCGAATATTGCCGCATGCTGTTCTATAAAATCCAGAACGGATTCGGGCATATATTCAGCCGTACCCAATATTGCAAATACAGGAATCATAATGACTGCAATCATTAAAATCCGGGTTTTCTCAACGCCCAATTTAAAAATCATTGGAAGCAGAATGGAATATATAATAAAAATAAGACAAAGTAATGTCATCGCCATAATAGTCATCAGCATCAAGCCCACGTCTTCCATCGGATAAATTCTATTGATTATGATAGAAAATATGCCGCTGACCACAATTGCAGTGGCCGCATAGATAACACAGATTATATATTTTGATCGTACGACATCCTTTCGACTTACGGGCATGGTCATGACATATTTATCCCATCCAGCGGTCGAATCATAGCTCATTCCGGTAAAAACCAGCATACACATACTCATTGTTACCATAGCCTGAAAATAAATAACTGAATCCATATATACACTGAGCGCGCCAAAAAAGATAAATAAAAGTATATATTGTTTTATATAACGACGCAGTGTGTAATATTCTTTAACCAATAATCCACTCATATTATTTATCCCCCTTCACTTTAAACAAAAGAACGTCTTCCAGCTTAATCCGATTGATCATAAAGTCCGGATGCTGCTGTTTCAGCTTTTCCCGCTGGTTTACAAGAACATCGCAGCTATAGGTTCCCCGGCTGACACCGACAATCATGGCTTCATCAATCGCTGCCACATCTTCCGGACGGCACCGGACAATGCCATACTCTTCCATAATCCGGTCTTTTTCCTCGGATAAGAAAATTTCTCCTTTATGAATGAAGGTTATATAATCAGCCACCTTCTCCAAATCACTGGTGATGTGGGACGAAATCAGAACGCTGTGTTCTTCATCCTGGATAAATTCCTGAAACATATCCAAAATCTCATCTCTGACAACCGGGTCCAGACCGCTGGTCGCCTCATCGAGAATCAAAAGGTTCGGGTGATGTGCCATGGCCGCCACGATCATTAATTTCATTTTCATACCTGTTGAAAAGTTTTTGATCGGCTTATTTCCTGGAACGTCAAAGGTTTTCAAAAGTCTCTGATAATATTTTTCATCCCAGTTATGATAAATTTTTCCCATAAATTTGCCGATTTCTCTGGCTCTCAAAGTTTCATGAAAACTGGCGCCGTCGAGAACGACTCCGATATCCTCCCGGATTTCTTTCCCTTTTTTTCGAACATCCCTGCCGAGTACCCGTATTTTTCCTCCATCGGTGCGGATCAGGTCAAGGATAGCCTTGATCGTCGTTGATTTTCCGGCGCCGTTTTCACCGATCAATCCCATAATACATCCGCCCGGAACTTTAAAACTGACATTCTTTAAAGAAAATCCAGGATAGGTTTTATTTAAATTTTCCACTTCAATTAAATATTCCATCACTAATCCTCCTCGTAGACCATCTGTATAATCTCCTGAAGCTCCTCACAGCTTATACCGCTGCTCTTGGCCAACCGAACACCTTCCGTCAGTATCTCTTCAATCTTCCGGTACTTCTCTTCTTTCATCATCTCCATATTGGCGTCGGCGACAAAACTGCCCCGGCCGACCATGGTGTGAATAAAGCCGTCCCGCTCCAGTTCCTCATAGGCCCGCTTTGTCGTGATCACACTGATATGCAGATCCTTAGCCAGGGCCCGCATAGAGGGAAGGGCGTCTCCGCCTTTCAGCTCTCCCCGCATGATCATATCTTTAATCTGACTTGTAATCTGTTCATAAATCGGCACATCCCCCGAATTGCTGATAAATATATTCACATTGTTACCTCCAATCTGCGGACGCGTCTGCACGCAAAGCTTTTATAATTGTATTTAAAATTCATATTGTATATACTTTATATATATAATATATCATTATGTATACACATTGTCAATAGCCAATTTCAATAGTTGTTTTTTCCCTCAAAAAAAGGTATACTATGTTGTGTTAGGAGGATTTGAATTATGACTACACCACTTATTCCGCAGATATCCCTTCTTGCCATGGGATTTACCGGCGTCTTATGTATCGCAGTTCCCATCGTTCTGCTGATTGTATTTAAAAACCGTTTCCAGGTAAAGGCAGCGCCCTTCTTTTTCGGCGCAATTACTTTTATTATTTTTTCCCTTGTACTTGAAAGCTCTGCACATCAATATTTTCTTTCAAGGAATACAGGCATTGGACAGATAATTATGAGTAACCCGTTTCTCTATGCCATCTACGGCGGACTGGCTGCCGGAATTTTTGAAGAATTCGGCCGCTTTTTCTGCATGATGACCGTTATGAAACGATTTATGTATCAACGGGAAAATTCTATTATTTATGGTATCGGCCATGGCGGCATTGAAGCTATTGTTCTTGGTTCCTTTTCAATGCTTCAAAATCTTATGATCGCCGTTGCATTGAATGACTATGGCAGTGTGGAAGCCTATGCAAGTCAGGCCGGAAGCCCGGAAGCAGCCGCCAGCGTTACTTCATTGCTGAATACATTAATTGACACACCAGCTTCATCTTATATTCTTTCCGGTGTGGAACGCATGGCTGCCCTCGTTTTACAGATTCGTTCCTATAATTCTTCATGCAGTGATCGATGTCATTGCCGCCTTCTACCAGACAGGCCTGATCACCAATCTGCTGCTGCTCGAAGCGATCGTAGTCGTCTATGCCATTGCCGTTGCAATATATGCTTACCGACAATACCATTCTCTGAGCTATGACGAGTACTAAGTTTTTCGAAACATCACAGAATATGGACTAAAATATAAAAGGTGCTTTACCCGATTTTCTCAGGTAAAACACCTTTTTCTCATCAATCACCGACTCCAAAATCCGTATTTTCAAACAGAACTTCCACCGACGGGTCATCTACAAGCCATTTGTATTCTTCAGCAAACCACCGAATCAGCTCCGGGTCTTTCTTCACATCCGTCGTATTATCCGTATACACATTTATTGTACCCAGCTTAAAATATTTTTTCAGGATTTCGATATCTCTGATGATCATTTCCTTTGTCTGACCTTTAATGCCGACCATCAGACAAGGCGAATCAAAATAAGCCGCAACCTCTTCCGGTTCTTTAAAATCCGCATGCTTATTTAAATAGTTCTCCCGAAAATCATTGTCAAAGGTTTCTACACCGATTTTATACACAATAGGAATCTTAAAATACTCCCGCATTTCATCCAGACGTTTCCGATACATCCAGTGACTTTCAAAAAACAGCTTTTTTATACCGCACTTTTCAATAACTTTTTTAATATCCTGAAGGGTCTCCTCCGGCAGATCAAAACAACTGGCCGAATCAATGACTTCCAGCACCCCGAATTCACCGGTGACATTGGAAAGAACTTCCCGGTTCAGCTTTACCATCTCAGGGATATTTTTTGAATTATCATCAATATAATCGCAAAAACGACACTTTCCCCAGGCACAGGGTCTGGCTTTCAGCAAGACAATTTCTCTTTGATTTTTATTCGTAATCCGGCTATAACGATCCATTTCTTCCTCCCCGAATTTTCATCTTCATCTCCGGTGTCAGCGCCTTTAAGGCAGCAGACACCAATAAAACGGCGGCCAGCTTATCGGCATAATCGGTCAATACCTGAACCAGAAAGCAGCTCAAAGTCAGATTCATTCCAAGATTGCTCATCAAAACAACCAGGTAGGAGGATCCTGACGACGTGATCCCTCCGAAAAGAAATGCGGTAATCGCCGCACTGGCAATGGACGTCGGCAGGGATACTGCCAAGCTGCCCATCGGAAGTCTAATACCTTCCAGCCATTTTGTCCGAAACATCATCCCGGCCATCAATCCAGTTAAAATCTGTACCGGAGCATAATATAAGGAATAAATATCAAAAGTAATACCACTGATAAGACTTCCCAAAACCCCTGTAGCCACACCGTAAACCGGACCTAACAGAGCGCCGGATAATACAGTGCCGATGGAATCCATGTAAATCGGAAGTCTCAGATTCAGGGCAATAAAAGCCCCCACGATATTTAATACAATTCCCAGTGCAACCATACACTGTTTTAATGTCGTAAAATTTCTTCCGTCACTCATCTGAAGATTCCCTCCCCTCTGCTGCCAAACAGGGCCGTCATAAACTGGCGCATAAAACGCCGGGAATCCACTTGTGTTAAAATATGGCTATTCGCTGCCTTTTTCCAGAAACCTTTTTCATCGACGATACTCTGTCCGACGCACAAGCCTTCCGTCTCCACCGTCGTATAAGCATCGATACCGGAACATAAATCTTTATTTAAAAAATATCCGACGGCCAGCGGGTCATTGATGACACAGCCGTCAATACCTTCCTGTTTCTTATGAAACTCTACATAAAAACGGGTAATCTTGACGATAAAATCGGCTTTCGGGTCATCCACACGCTTAATCCCCTGTATCATCTCCGGCGTCAGCACGATCTGCCGGGTTACATCCAGGCCAACCATCTCCACCGGGCAGTTTAAATGTTCAAAAACATATCTGGCCGCCTCCGGGTCTGACCAATAGTTAAACTCGGCTACCGGAGAACAGTTTCCAAAGCTCTTAAAATTACCGCCCATGGACACAAACCGTTCCAGATTATCAAAAACCTCCGGCTTATATTCCAGGGCCATGGCGATATTTGTCAATGGTCCAATGGCAATAATTGAAACCGGACATTCCGACAGAGCTTTCACAATAAAGCCCACGCCCTCCGGCTGTCCATCCGCCGCCAAATGGTCATAGGGCCATTCCGCCTCTGAAACTGCAGGGAAAGCAGTTTCCCCTAATCCATCCATCCCATGGGTATCCTGTGCCGTCACCAGCGGCCGCTTCAAAGGAGCTGCTGCTCCGGCATACACCGGAATATCTGTCCGTCCCATCAAACGGCAGACCTTTCTGGCATTTTCAACACCTGTATCCGTCGGCACATTGCCGCAGACTACCGTAATGCCGATCACATCCAATTCCGGCGAAGACAGTGCATACATCAATGCCAGACTGTCATCAATACCCGGATCACAATCAATAATCACTCGTTTTTTCATATCCATTCTCCTATCCTTACAGATTCTTGGTTTTTTATCCTGGGAAGTTTACGAACCAGTCCAGGGAAAATTCCCTGATTTTATGAATAACTGAATCAGTATATCATATTTAAGAAAATGTGACAAGCAAAGACAGATGATGTATAATAGAAATCAATAATTAATGGAGGTACTTTCCTATGAAAATAAAACAAATCCTTACCGCCGTTGCCCTGACTTTATGCATTCTTTCGGCAGCCGTTGTCTTTACGCTCAATTTCCGTCCGCTGTATTACATGGACATTCACCATTTTCAGCTTCCGGAAAATACCGGATATTCAGAAGAAGAAATCCGGGAAAATTACGACGCTCTCATCGATTATAATTCGGTTTTCTATCGGGACGAGCTTGAATTTCCGACCCTCACCATGTCTGAAGAAGGCCGTATCCACTTTGTGGAAGTGAAACGGATTTTCGTATTTATCCAGGCTGTTCTGCTCCCGTTAAGTCTGATCGGAAGTATCATCGGCATTTTAAGCACAAAAAAACAGAAGCCAGCTTATCTCAAGCTGACTTCCATATTAACACTGGCTCTCCCTGTTGTTCTCGGCGCACTCATCGCCATAAACTGGGATCAGTTCTTTGTTCTGTTTCACAAATTATTTTTTAATAATGACTACTGGATCTTCGATGCGGCCACAGACCCGATCATTCTGCTGCTGCCCGACGGATTTTTCATGCACTGTGCATTAATGATCCTGGCGCTTATCGTTATCGCCAGCTTTTTATGTCTGGCCATTTACCGAAAAATCAGCCGCCGCTAATATACCCGGAAAATCAAACGCAGGCTTGTAAATACAAACGCAGTCAGGGCCACAACTCCAACTGTCAGAAGAATCTGATTTCTGCCGTGGAAAAGATCTGTTTTAAGCAGATATTTTTCACGGTAACGGATATAACCCGCAATATGTTTCAAATTCAGAACTACCGTTGCAATGGTCAGGACCAGGCTGACCCACCAGAGAACCAACTGGGTCACGCCCGCCACATTGGTCGTTTCTCCTCTTGACTTAACATTGACAATAGAGTCTCGTGTCGTACAAGTCAATGTATTTCCTTCGGTCACCATATCCGCATGACCGCCCTCTTCGAAGGCTGCCGCATAACCCTTTGGATATTCCATGCGATATACGATACCATCGTTCACAACAGCACTTCCAAGAAACTTCTCCAGATTAATATGATCTTCATACACATAAGAACGGATTTTTAACTGTTTTTTTTCAGACTTACCGCCGGTAAGCGTACTTGTCAGTTCCTCTTCATTTGCCGAACCATCCAAAAATTTTGTCGTCTTCAATGATAAATCTTCCGGACTTACCGCCGGAATATGGACTATATACGCCTTCATTCCGTTAATATCCACTGATTCCAGCGTCATATCCTCATCCATACGGGCCCGAAGCTTGCTTTCAAAATTTTCTCCGGTCAAAGCCGCCTGCTCCGAATCAAAGAAGAAGCTCATCGTCCGTTCCAATGCCGTCTCACTGCTGATATTTGTTCCGATTTCAATTTTTTGTATATCGATCGCATAGGTCAGGTTGATCTTCACTTTATCGGAAGGCCCAACAGTCATATAAACACTGGTATACTTATCGTCATTATCAAAGGAATAATTTTTCAAAAATCCCGTAACAGACTGACAGTCATTAAAAGAATACTCGGAACTGGTCTTCAGCAGATAAACAAGTTCCGTTCCCTCTTTGGCAAAATCCAGGAAATAAGAACCGTCCAGATATATGGTGATCTCCTCATGGGCCCGGAATGGGTCGGATTCATCGCCTGTCTCCACCACTTCAAACTCACAGTTTTTCGTCTGCAGCACTGAGTTTAACTGAGAAATCAATGTCTCTGTATTATAGGCGCTGAAACCGATCGTATATACCCGCTGTTCATTGACATTATTCACTTCGTAAACGCCGCCGTCCGGCATCAATTTTTTTATCGCTGTATCCATAGCATCGCCCATATCATAATAAACATCCTGATCGACGATAAAATTTACAGCCACTTTATAAGAACCGTCATCATTCATGGTCATCTCCACAGACAAGCTGTCAAAGGCATGGGACTCCATTTTTTCCACATGGATCATAGCCTCCGACTCAATAGTCTCTCCGTCATAAATGACCCTTGTATCCCCGTTCTGGAAAATGTCTGACAGCTCCATATCCTCGAACTGGCTGTTTTTGTCCTTAAGCGCATCTAAAAGCCAGCCAAACAGATCCTGAGAGGTAAAATTTTCCTGGAGCATATACCCCTTTTTAAAAATGGAATCGGACGCATCAAAATAAATTCCCGGCGTTTTTCCAAGAATCTGACCAATCTTATTTGTATAGTCTGACAGATTCACAAATTCCAACGTCATGGTGATCAACACACCATTATTGACTTCCTCTGCAGAACAAAGGAGAGTCGATGGACATTTTTCTGTGACCATTCTCTGCAGTTCATCCAGATTCCCATCAAAAGCCTGGCGAAAAACACTTTCAGAAACCACGGCCGACATTTCTCTCTGACCTTTAAACTTACTGCTTACTTCGAGAGTAGTGTCAATGCTCATTTTGTTATTTCCAACGCAACCACAGAGCAGCCACATCATCAGACAGAGCAATCCTGCCAGTAACCATTTCTTTTTGTCTTTTGCGCCCATATGATGCCTCCTTAATCTTGTTCCACGTGATTTAAATGCCGACGCAGCATATCTAATGCCTTCTTCACGGAAATTTCTCTGACTTTCTGACGGTCTCCGTTCATATGATAAGATTCTACCCAGACTTTACCATCAATACAGCATCCGATATATACCAGGCCGACCGGCTTTTCTTCTGGACCGCCGTCCGGTCCGGCAATGCCCGTCACTGAGATGGCCGCTCTGGCCCCGGCAGTCTTTGCAGCCCCCTTTGCCATTTCCGCTGCACAGGCCTCGCTGACAGCTCCTTCTTTTTTCAGCGTCTTTTTCTTAACGCCCAGGATTTTTTGTTTTGATTCATTAGAATAAGTAATATAACCTTCATTAAATACTTCCGAAGCCCCGGCTACATTGACGAGGGTTGAGGCCACCAGGCCTCCGGTACAGGACTCAGCCGTAGCTACCGTCATCTTTTTCCGTTTCAAAAGACCGACCACATGCTGCTCCAGCGTTTCACTCTCTCTGGTTGTATATACTTTATCTCCAAAACGGCTCTTCAATTCCTTGACGATCGGCTTAATGCTCTTTCGGGCCGCTTTGGAATCATTGCCGCTGGCCGTAATTCTCAAATGAACCTCTCCGCCTTTGGCATAAGTTGCGATGGTCGGATTGGTCTGGGCTTCGATCAGGTCAGACACCGCATCTGCTACCCGGCTCTCTCCCATGCCGCATATTTTAACGGTTTTTGAGCAGATAACCTGGTGATTCAGCCCGGCCAGGAAAGGCGCGATGCTCTCCTCAAACATCATTTTCAATTCTTCCGGCGGTCCCGGCATGAGAATCACATATTTTGTATCATCCACAGGCACGATCATTCCCGGCGCCGTACCATTATGATTTTCCACGATCTCAGCGCCTTCAATGACCATGGCCTGACGCCAGTTATTACTGGAAGGCTTCTTCGCTCCCATTTTTTCAAAATAGGCCTGGATCTGCTCATGAATCTCCGGCACCTCGTTCATTTCCCGACCAAGGACCTTTGCCACCGTCTCCCGGGTGATATCATCCTCTGTCGGTCCGAGACCACCGCTTAAAAGAACAATATCTGAACGGTTCAAAGCCGTCCGAATAGCATCTGACAGCCGTCCTTCATTATCTCCCACCGTGACCTGATAATAATTGGTCAGTCCCAATACGGCACATTCCTCCGCCAGATACCGGGCATTGGTATTTGTAATATTCCCGAGAAGAATCTCTGTTCCCACGGATATGAATTCAATAATCATTACATTTCGCCTCCAAGTACCTCTTTGTTTTTCACAAGATAGTCAATCAGAGAAATGATCGTCAATATAAGCGATGCGTAAACTAAAACCTGCTCCAGCGGTGCGATCCATGACGCGCCGGAAAAACTTCCTCCGAAATTCGGAATCATGAAAATGATCGTTACCATCGTTACCGCTGTTTTAATCTTGCCCCAGTAACCGGCTGCGATAACCTTACCGCCTTCGGCCGCCACCAGCCGAAAGCCGCTGATGATAAATTCCCGGCTGATAATAATTAAAACGATCCACGCCGGAATCCGGTCAACTTCCACAAAGCAGATCAGAGCGGCCGCTACAAGCAGTTTATCCGCCAGAGGATCCATAAATTTACCAAAATTGGTAACAAGATTATATTTTCTTGCAATCTTTCCATCCAGCATATCCGTCAGGCTGGCAACGATAAAGAGAATATCAGCAATATATACCTTTTCTGTCAGATAAAAAAATACAAAGAAAGGGATCATTATCACTCTGAGTACAGTCAATTTATTCGGTAAATTCATAAATCACATCTCCTGTCAAATCATATTCATCTGCGCCGGTTACCTTGGCTGTCACGAAATCACCGGAAATCATTTCTTCCTCCGCATTCAAAAAGATATAACCGTCCACTTCCGGCGCATCCCGATAAGTTCGTCCGACATAAACGCCTTCCTCCGGTATACGCCCCTCTACAAGCACTTTCAGAGTTCTTCCGACCATAGCCGCCGTTTTTTTCGCCGATACCTGCTGCTGCAAAAGCATCAGTTCATCTCTCCGGCTTTCTTTGAGTTCTTCCGGCACCTGGCCCTCCATCTTTTCCGCAGGAGTTCCCTCCTCCGGTGAATAAGTAAAGACGCCTAAACGGTCAAATTCCATTTTCTGAATAAAGGATTTTAAATCTTCATGATCACTTTCTGTTTCTCCCGGAAATCCAGTGATCAAAGTTGTTCTCAAAGCAATGTCCGGTATCTCTCTCCGAAGCTTTCCAATGACAGCTTCCAGTTCGCTCCGTGAAGTCCTCCGTCCCATACGTTTCAGAATAGCATCGCTGCTGTGCTGAATCGGCATATCCAGATAATGACAGATTTTCGGTTCCGTCCGGATAACTTCGATCAGTTCGTCCGTAATCTCTTCCGGATAACAGTAAAGCAGTCGAATCCATTGGATTCCCTCCACTTTACACAACTCTCTCAGAAGAACATGAAGACGTTTCTCACCGTAAATATCTTTTCCCCAGGTCGTTGTTTCCTGGGCAACAATATTCAGTTCTTTTACACCGGCGGCTGCCAGCTGCCGGGCATCCTCCAGTACATATTCCATCGGAACACTCCGGTAATTTCCCCGAAGTTTTGGAATAATACAGTACGTGCAGTGTTTATCACAGCCTTCACCAATCTTGAGATAACTGCTGTAACCGCCCGTTGTCATCACCCTGCGGGTTTCCACAAGGGGCAGCCGTTCTGTCGATTCAAAGGCCTGGACCCGCTCTCCCGCCAGACTCTGATCGATAACCTCACAGATGGCATCATAAGCAGTCGTACCGACCACTGCATCCACCTCAGGCAGCTCTGTAAGAATCTCTTCCCGGTACTTTTCAGCCAGACATCCGGTCACAATGAGAAGCCGGCAGACGCCTGTGTTTTTTAATTCTGCCATTTCCAGTATGGTCTGAACACTTTCCTCACGGGCATCATGAATAAAGCTGCATGTATTAACGACCACGACCTCGGCCTGTGCTTCATCATTGGTAATCTCGTGACCCTTATCCCGTAAAAGCCCAAGCATTACCTCCGAATCCACCAGGTTTTTATCGCAGCCCAGTGAAACAAATAAAATTTTCATTATTCAATCTCCATTTCAGCCGCCTGCACACAATTGTACATGAGCATAGCAATCGTCATCGGTCCCACGCCGCCGGGAACTGGCGTGATCGCAGAAACATGTGGAAATACATCATCATAATCCACATCGCCGCACAGCTTATTGTTTTCATTGCGGTGGATACCTACGTCAATAACAACTGCACCTTCTTTAATATACTCGTGGTTGAAAAATTTCGGTTTGCCGATAGCTGCCACTAAAATATCCGCCCGTTTACAAACCTCTTTTAAATTTTTTGTATGAGAATGACATACAGTCACCGTACCATTCTCTCTGAGAAGAAGCAGAGCCATCGGTTTTCCAACGATGTTACTCCGTCCGACAATGACACATTCCTTGCCGTCAATCTCGATACCGCTGCGTTTTAAAAGCTGGATAATACCGGCCGGTGTGCAGGAAACAAAGCCCGGTTGTCCGATACTTAAGGCTCCCACACTCTGAGGATGGAAACCGTCTACATCTTTGGCCGGGGCAATGGCTTTAATGATCTTATCTTCATTGATCTGCTCCGGCAAAGGAAGCTGAACTAAAATCCCATGAACATCCTTACTTTCATTGAGCTGTTCTACCAGTGAAAGTAATTCTTCTTCCGTCGTATCCTCCGGCAGTTCATAGGCCAGAGAACGAATCCCGATATAGGCGCAGGATTTCTTTTTATTTCCCACATAGACCGCCGATGCCGGGTCATTGCCCACCTGGATGACAGCCAGTGTGATTTCTTTACCTTCGGCCTTTAATGCGGTTACTTTTTCCTTTAATTCATCCTTAATTTCAGCAGAAATCTTTTTTCCGTCAATTATCTGTGTCATTGTCTGTCTTCCTCCTAAATTAGAATAATCCAACAATATTTCCGTTTTCGTCCACATCAATAGCCTCGGCCGCAGGAACCTTCGGAAGTCCAGGCATGGTCATAATCGTTCCTGTAATGGCTACGACAAAACCGGCTCCGGCGCTGACATAAACCTCACGGATATTTACCGTAAATCCGGTTGGACGTCCCAGTTTCTTCGGGTCATCCGACAGGGAATACTGGTTCTTTGCCATACAGACCGGAAGATTTCCCATACCCATAGCCTCGATACGGGCCAAAGCCTTTTCTGCTGCGGCCGAATAGGTCACGCCATCCGCGCCATAGATTTCTTTGGATACGGTTTCAATTTTCTGTTTCAGTGTATATTCGTCCGGATAAAGCACTTTAAAGTTGCTTTCTTTATTTTCCAGAATATCCAGCACTTTATTTGCCAGTTCAACACCGCCCTGACCTCCGTGTTCCCATACTTCGGCTAAAGCAAATTCACATCCTCTGGATTCACAGAAATCCTTAATATAAGCCAGTTCTTCTTCCGAATCGGTCACATATTTATTTAAAGTAACGACAATCGGTACGCCGTATTTCTGGAGGTTTTCAATGTGTTTCTCCAGGTTGACAATACCTTTTTTGAGTGCTTCCATATTTTTCTCAGGAAGGTCTTTCTTTGCCACGCCGCCGTTGTATTTCATAGCTTTTACTGTGGATACGAGAACAACGGCCGATGGAGTCAGACCCGCTTTACGACATTTGATATCAAAGAACTTTTCAGCGCCCAGGTCAGCGCCAAATCCTGCCTCTGTGATAACGATATCGGCCATTTTCAAAGCCATCTTTGTCGCACGCACACTGTTGCAGCCATGAGCAATATTTGCAAACGGTCCGCCGTGGACAATAGCCGGCGTATGCTCCAGTGTCTGGATCATGTTCGGTTTGATAGCATCTTTCAAAAGGGCTGCCATAGAACCTACGGCTTTCAAATCCTTTGCTGTGACCGGTTCGCCATCATAATTATAGGCAACAATGATCCGTCCAAGCATTTCTTTTAAGTCATTCAAATCATTGGCAAGACAGAGAATCGCCATAATTTCAGAAGCAACGGAGATAACGAAGTGATCCTCGCGGACTACACCGTCTGCTTTTGCGCCAAGACCGACAACGATATTGCGAAGCGCCCGGTCATTCATATCCACGCAACGTTTCCATACAATCTGATTTGTATCAATTCTCAGCGCATTCCCCTGATGGATATGGTTGTCCAGCATGGCGGCCAAAAGGTTGTTCGCCGATGT
>CATZYB010000008.1 GCA_958426095.1 uncultured Lachnospiraceae bacterium | reverse complement strand
GTATGTTCAAGCACCATTTCCAGCCTTCCGGAACGATATGCAGATATAACAACTGTAGGAGGGGCTATGAGTCCGGATATGGAGATTGTAGCATCTCTGGATCCGGATTGGATTTTGAGTCCTGCATCGCTTCAGTCGGATCTGCAGCCGAAATATGAAGCCGTTGGCACGGACTGGGCGTTCTTAAATCTTCGGAGTGTTCCGGGCATGTATCGTTCCATTCAGGAGCTGGGTGAGATTTTCGGAAGAGAAGAGGAAGCACAGGCTCTGGTGGATGAATTTACCGATTTTTATAATGAATATAAGCAAAAGAATGCCGGAAAGGAAAGTCCGAAGGTCATGGTCTTGATGGGACTTCCCGGTTCTTACATAATCGCCACTGAAAATTCCTATGTGGGGAGCCTGGTGGCGCTGGCCGGCGGTGAAAATGTCTATGCCGGAACGGACCAGGAATTTTTGACGGTCAATACGGAGGACATGAAAACGAAGGAACCAGACATTATTTTATGTGCGGCTCATGCTTTGCCGGACCAGGTTGTTGAAATGTTCAAAGAGGATTTTGAGACAAATGATATCTGGAAGCATTTCGAGGCGGTCCAAAATGGTCAGGTCTATTATCTGACCTATGAATTATTTGGAATGAGCGCTACCTTCCGGTATCCGGAAGCATTGGAGGAGCTTCAGCCGATTCTTTATCCGGAAAGTTCGGAGGATGCGGCAAAGGCGAAGGAAAATAGTGAAAATGCCCAAAAGAAAGCCGAGGATTCCAATGCGACGGAAAAATATGAAAATCAGAACAATAACTAGAGAGGAGAGAAAAAATGAATCATAAAGAGAATACAGAACTCTCCCAAAACATATCTGAGGAATTATCTCAGGACATGTCAAGAAAAAGGAAAAAGCAGGCCAGGGCCGCCTTATCCTTTATAGTGATGGCGGTATTGCTGGTTGTCCTGTTTTTCGCAGCCGTGAACATAGGCAGCCTGAAAGTCAGCTTTTCGGAGCTTTTACGGGGACTGTTTGTAGAGCGGATTGATAATGTGGCGACTATCTGGGATTTACGCTTCCCAAGAATCATCATCTCTATGCTGGCTGGAGCAGCTATTGCCGTATCCGGCGTGCTGTTCCAGGCAGTGCTGAAAAATCCTCTGGCAGATCCGGGAATTATTGGCATTTCCAGCGGAGCCAGTTTTGTGGCGGTGCTTATTACAGCCTTTGCACCGACGTTATTCTTCTTTACACCTTTATTTGCCTTCCTGGGCGGCGTACTGGCCTTCTTTCTGGTATACAGCCTGTCCTGGAAGGGTGGATTGAGTCCGCTGCGGATCATTCTTGTCGGCGTAGCAGTCAATGCTATGTTTACCGGCTTGTCCAGCGCTTTAAACTCTATGAGCGGCGGCAATATGTCCGGCGTAGCGTCTATTGTCAACGGCAACATCACCATGAAAACATGGGATGATGTGCAGACATTGGTGCCTTACGTCGTTGTAGGTCTGGTATTGGCATTGGTTTTTTGCGGTACATGTAATCTTTTGTCTTTGGAAGATAAGACTGCACGAAGCCTTGGCGTCAATGTAAATACAATGCGGATTGTGATCTCGCTGATCGCAGTATTGCTGGCCAGTATTTCGACGGCCGTGGCCGGGGCCATCAGTTTCCTGGGGCTGATCGTGCCTCATATTGGCAGAATTCTGGTGGGGAGCGACCACCGGGCTTTAATTCCATTTTCCATGTTATTCGGCGCATTTACATTTTTGCTGGCGGATACCATCGGAAGAACCATCGCAGCGCCTTATGAAGTGTCTGCTTCCATTATTATGAGCGTGGTTGGCGGGCCGTTCTTTATCATTCTGCTGAGGAGGTCGAAAAAATATGCAAATTAATGAAAATGCAAAACCTGCCATGGAAGTGCGGGGACTCTCCTTTGCTTATGGAAAGATTACGACCATCATGGGTGCCAATGGCTGTGGAAAGTCCACATTATTTTCCTTGATGACAAAGAACCTGTATGCCAGAAAGGGAAAGATTTTTCTGAGAGGGAAAAATATTCAAAATCTCAACTTGAAAGAATTTGCCAAACAAGTGTCCATTGTCCAGCAGTACAATACGTCCAGTGATGATATTACGGTGGAACGGCTGGTAGCTTTCGGACGAACGCCTCACCGGAAACCAATGCAGGGAAAAAGCGAAGAGGACGAGCGGCTGGTAGAATGGGCCATGGAAGTGACGGGAATTCTGGAATACCGCGACCGGGAAGTAAGCCGTCTCTCCGGCGGACAACGGCAGCGTGTATGGATTGCCATGGCATTGGCCCAGAATACAAAAATTTTGTTTTTGGATGAACCGACGACCTATCTGGATATCCGGTATCAGATTGAGATTCTGGAACTGGTGCGGAAGCTGAACAATGAATTCGGGATTACCATTATTATGGTACTTCACGATATCAATCAGGCCATTTATTTTTCTCACCAGGTAATTGGACTGAAGGATGGACTTGTAGAGTTTCAGGGAAGTCCTGAGGAAGTCATTGATCGTCAGAGTATCCATTCACTCTATGGTATTGAACTGGATGTAACTCAGATTGACGGAAAGAAGTTTGTGCTGACAGTTTAAAAGACTGTAGATTAAGAAAGGAAAGATGATAAGATGAAGAATCCATGTCGGATTTTGTGGCTTGTTGCCGGATTATTATGTTTGGCGCTCGGAACGATAGGGGTTGTACTTCCTATTTTACCGACGGTTCCCTTTTATATGGCGACAGTCTTCTGTTTTGCAAAGAGTTCTCAGAAGCTTCATGACTGGTTTATCGGTACCAGCCTGTATAAAAAACATCTGGAAAGTTTTGTGAACCAGAAAGCAATGACGATGAAAACAAAGTGTTCTATTGTTGGAACAGTGACCATTGTAATGGCAATCGGTTTTATATTGATGAAGAATGTGCCGATTGGCCGGATATGTCTGGCCGTAGTCTGGGTGTGCCACCTTTTGTATTTCTTTTTACGGGTGAAAACCCTGACACCGGGAGAGGTGGGCGACTGATATAACGGATTGATCGTTCAAAAATGATCGGTCGTTTTGCAAATCCATGTCCAGGTTCAACGATTACAAGTACCTTTGGTTACCGGACCTTCGACCGCCAGTTTCACAAAGGATTGGATTTGGGAACCGGAGACTCGACCAGGAACCACTTACATTTTCAGGCGGAGGTGAATGAAATAAGAACAAGATAGACAAAACCAGATTCAGGTATAGCTTGTGACGGCTATACCTGTTTTCTTTTACTTGAATTGCATTGATTTTATTTTTGTGTTAACATAAGAAAAAAATATAGACAGAACGGAGATGACATCATGTCAAACCGAACAAAATATGCGCTGGAGGCCTCGTTAAAGAAGCTTTTATTGAAGAAACCGCTGGATAAGATTACGATCAATGATTTAACCTCTGATTGCGGAATCAGCCGCATGGCCTTTTATTATCATTTTAAGGATATTTACGATTTGACTGAGTGGGCGTGCGTGGAGGATGCTTCAAGGGCCTTGCAGGGAAAGAAAACCTATGACAGCTGGCAGGAAGGGCTGCTTCAGATTTTTGAGGCGGTTATGGAAAATAAGCCGTTTATTATGAATGTTTACCACTCTGTCAGCAGGGAGCAGATTGAAAATTATCTTTTTAAACTTACATATGATTTAATTATGGGGGTCGTGGAAGAAAAGTCTGCAGGCATGGATATTTCCGAGGAAGAAAAGAAGTTTATTGCCGATGTTTATAAATACAGTTTTGTGGGCATTATGCTGGACTGGATCAAACAGGGAATGAAAGATGATTATCAGGAAATTGTTGAGAATCTCAGCACAATGATGAAAGGAAATATTACCAATTCCATTCATAACTTTTTATCAAAACCGGGGGCATGATAAGTTTTTTATCATTGCCCCTGTTTTGTAAATTGAATTTGGAATGCGATAAAGATAATATGGAAACATAGAAAGGAACAAAACGATTTTGATATATGTGAAAGGTGGTTATCTTTATGGCAAAAAAAGGAATGAAACTGGGTATGACATCGGCTGTGATCGCAGGAGCCGGAGCAGCAGCGTTGGCGGTAAAGAAAACAAAGAAAAGTAAAAAGGAAACTCAGAGGAAAGCTGCGGAAGCAAAACGTGATTACCGTAATACGGAACGTGGGAAGAATGCCAGAAACAGCAAAGGTATTTACTATACGAACGGAAACTATGAAGCTTTTGCCCGTCCGGAGAAACCGGAGGGCGTCGATGATAAAAATGCTTATATTGTAGGCAGCGGATTAGCTGCTTTGGCGGCCGCCTGCTTTCTTGTCCGGGACGGACAGATGCCAGGAGGGCATATTCATATTTTAGAGGCCATGGATATTGCCGGAGGCGCCTGTGACGGTATTAACGATCCGACCCGCGGTTATGTAATGCGCGGCGGAAGAGAGATGGAAAATCATTTTGAATGTCTTTGGGATTTATTCCGCAGTATTCCTTCTATTGAGACACCGGGAGTTTCCGTACTGGATGAATATTACTGGCTGAATAAGCATGATCCGAACTACTCTCTGTGCCGTGCCACAGTCAACCGGGGACAGGATGCCCATACCGACGGTAAATTTAATCTGAGCCAGAAAGGCTGCATGGAAATTATGAAGCTTTTTATGACAAAGGATGAAGATTTGTACGATAAGACGATTGAAGATGTTTTTGACGAAGAAGTCTTTGATTCCACATTCTGGCTGTATTGGAGAACGATGTTTGCTTTTGAAAACTGGCACAGCGCATTGGAAATGAAGTTATATTTTCAGAGATTTATCCATCATATTGCCGGGCTTCCGGATTTCAGCGCTTTGAAATTTACAAAATATAATCAGTATGAATCCCTGATCCTTCCAATGCAGAAATATCTGGAAGCAGCCGGCGTAGATTTCCAGTTTAATACAGAAGTTACAAATGTTATTTTTGAGTTTAAAGATGGTAAAAAGATTGCTACGGCCATCGAGTGTAAGGTTAAAGGCGTGGAAAAAGGCATCATGCTGACAGAAAATGACCTGGTATTTGTAACTAATGGAAGCTGCACAGAAGGAACCATCTATGGTGATCAGAATCATGCGCCGAACGGTGATGCGGAAGTACGAACAAGCGGTTGCTGGAGCCTCTGGAAAAATATTGCCAAGCAGGATCCATCCTTCGGCCATCCGGAAAAATTCTGTTCCGATATTACAAAGACTAACTGGGAATCGGCTACAGTAACGACCCTGGATGACAAGATTCTTCCATATATTACAAATATCTGTAAACGGGATCCGAAGAGCGGCAAGGTTGTTACCGGCGGTATCGTAAGCTGCCAGGATTCCAGTTGGCTGATGAGTTGGACGATTAATCGTCAGGGACAGTTTAAAGAACAGAATCCGGATCAGGTTTGTGTTTGGGTCTATGGTTTGTTTACCGACGTTCCTGGTGATTACGTGAAGAAACCTATGAAAGAATGTACCGGAAAAGAAATCACAGAAGAATGGCTGTATCATATGGGTGTCCCGGTAGATCAGATTCCGGAATTGGCTGAGAACAGTGCTGTCTGTGTTCCGACGATGATGCCGTATATTACCGCTTTCTTCATGCCGAGAACGAAAGGTGACCGGCCGGATGTTATTCCGGATGGCTGTGTCAACTTTGCATTTCTTGGTCAGTTTGCAGAAACGCCAAGGGATACCGTATTTACGACCGAATATTCCGTGCGGACAGCTATGGAAGCTGTCTATGGACTTCTCGGCGTAGATCGGGGCGTTCCGGAAGTTTGGGGCAGTGTTTACGATATCCGGGAACTGCTGGACAGTTCAGTCAAACTGATGGATGGAAAATCACCTCTGGAAATCGAGCTGCCTGGACCGCTGAATGCACTTAAGAAGCCATTAATTCATGTCGTAAAAGGCACGGTTGTGGAGAAAGTATTAAGAGACCATGACGTATTGAAAGATTATATGTAATTAACTGTTTTCATGTCAGCTATGTTTTTTGTGCTGTTCTGATTTGTCAACAATTGAATTTTCTGCTGAAAAAATGTATACTATACATCAGTTAAAGGAGTGGTATAAAGATGTACGTAGCTGATATCATGGAACAGGGAAGAGAACGTTTTATACGGGAAAGTTTGATGTCCGATGAATTTCTGGATTTTATGAAACAGAATACAGCGCCCTTTGACGCTTTGATGGCTTATTATCGATGTGCTATTATGGAAGTGGAAACGAAATTCAGAGTTCTTAATGAACAATATTCTCTTCAATATGACAGGAATCCGATCGAGGGCATAAAGTCTCGTTTAAAGTCTATGGACAGTCTGGTACGCAAAATGCGAAAAAAAGGTATTTCACTTTCTTTGGAATCACTTGAAGAAAATATTTGGGATATGGCTGGTGTCCGTGTCATTTGCTCATTTCCGGATGATATATATACATTAGCAGAATGTTTGCTCAGCCAGGATGATATAACTTTGGTCGAAGAGAAGGATTATATAAAACATCCGAAGCCGAGCGGATATCGAAGTCTCCATCTGATCGTTGAGGTGCCTATATTTCTGGAGAAAGAGAAAAGGAATATGAAAGTGGAAGTTCAGCTCCGGACGATAGCCATGGATTTCTGGGCCAGTCTGGAACATAAACTCCAATATAAAAAGAATATTCCGACGGAACAGGCGGAGCGATTGGCGAAGGAATTGGAAACATGTGCACGTATAAGTTCAGAATTGGATATGCGTATGCAGAGTATCCGGGATGAAATTTCTAAAGAGGATGAGATAAAAGTACCGGCAAAGGTTCAGCGGTTTCCTATGATACGTCTGGAAAATCTTTTAGGTGATAAAAGGAAATAAAAGAAAGGGCAAAGTCATTTATGAAGCGGCTTTGCCCTTTAAAAATTATTTTAGCGTATCCAGTGCGTAGAGAGCAGCGCCGACTGCGCCGACAATCTCCGGTTCCGGACAGATATAAAGCCTAGCCTGAATTTTTTCCTCCACGGCCCGGACAACGCCCGGATTTTTTGCAACGCCTCCGGTCATCATGTAGTCTGGCTCCAGACCGACCCGTTTTAGAAGCGAGTAGGCTTTACTGGCAATGGCCTTGCAGATGCCGTTGGCAATATCGGACTCTTCCTTATTATTGGCAATAAGAGAGATGACCTCGGATTCGGCAAAAACAGTACACATGCTGGTGATTTCGATATCTTCGGTGGACTTTAAGGCCGCAGGGCCCAGTTCATCAATGCCGATTTCCAGAGTACGGGCGATGGCTTCCAGAAAACGTCCCGTTCCTGCAGCGCATTTATCATTCATCACAAAATCAATGACCTCGCCGCCGGCATCCAGCTTGATAGCCTTGCTGTCCTGACCGCCGATATCAAGGATGGTCCTGATTTTCGGATTGAAGTAGTGGGCGCCCCGTCCATGGCAGCTGATTTCCGTCACATTTTCATCAGCAAAAGGAATGCTGACCCGTCCGTAACCGGTGGATACGATCCAGGAAATTTCTTCTTTTTTTAAGTGAGCTTTTTCAAGAACATCGGCCAGGATACGTTCGGCGCTTTCGCCGGATTTAGCTCCGGTCCGGACGACAGAAAAGGCTTTAATATTTCGAGCATTGTCCATAATAACGGCATTGGTGGAAGTAGAACCGCTGTCTATACCCATAACATACATTGTATTCTCTCCTTCGGATATTTTAATTTTTTGTTTTGCCTGCTTTTTGCGTTCATCACCGGATTTTTGTATGGATTCCAGAAAGGCTTCCATCCGGGTGAGAATCTGCCCGTAGCTCTGTGTCGTATTATCTGTTTCCAACAAAAGCAGCGGCTTTTGAATGATTTCTTTCAGCCAGGCATATTCATAGGAATAGCTGTCGCAGAACTGAACGGTGTGATAAATGATACCGTCGGCGCTGTCGGCGTATTTCTGGATGAGCAGATCACGGTTAGCGGCGGTTTCCATACGCATACAGGGGAACTGGCTTAAAAGTCCGCGGACATAACCGGTGAATGGTTCGTCTTTATCATAAAGAAGTTTTCGGTCAAGTCCGGTACAGGTGATATCAAAGGCAACCTGCACCCCATGTTCGCTAAGAATTTTATGGATGCTTTTATTTGCTCTGGCGCCCAGAATGCCGATGCGTGTTCCCTCCGAAGGATGGATAGACGTCTGTTTTTCAGACTCTCTTTATAAAATAGTTTCCAGTTTTTTCTCATCGAATTTTTTCCCGGAAAACTTTTCATAGGCGGCAATCATTTCCCGGATACGCAGCTCATAGAGTTTAATGCCGCCGTCCTTAGTGATTCTCGGAATGTCCAGAATATAAATAAAAGTGTCCGGCAATCTTTCTGCCAGTACGTCGTAAAGCCGTCGGATACTGTCGCAGCAAGTCGTCAGAATAATACCTTCATAGTGGTTTGCGAGTACGTCCTCCAGTACGCCTTTGGCAAAACTGCAGATATTCGGGTGCATCAGGGTATCGGCCTGGTTAAAGCTGGCCACCTCCGGTTCAATGCGTTTCATTTCAAGTCCCATGGATTCAAAGACCTCAATGGGCGTATATTTACATATATATCCGATCATTTCTCTTCCTCCTCGATCATTTCCAGAAAGGCTTCCAGACGCGTTTTGATCTGTCCGTCATGACTGTTCCGGTGGTCCACGCCGTCGCCGTCCAGAATAAGCATCGGAATGTTTCTCTCTTTCATGGCTTCTTTTAAGAGAAGGCTTCCGCCGGAGGCCTGTTTACATCCCCAGTGGCAGAAGTGAATAACTGCGTCAGGGTGAAGAATATCGGTCAATTTTCCGATGGCCTGGGCTTTATGGCTGTAAGAACCATTATAGACATTTTTGATCAGTTTTCGAGCCAGGGAGCGGAAAGGGTCTTCCGGATCCAGGGTGTCGGTAAAGTCAAAGATGATATCTCCGGCCAGAAGCTGGTATTTTTCACTGCTGTTAAAGTATTGCTTTAAGCTCTCCTGATAGTATGGGATCAGGTGAATCCAGAGGATCCGTTTGCCGGTGAAGACCGGATATGTTTGGATCTCTTTATTCATAAAACGAACCAGATCCAAAAATTTTTGAGTACCCATTAAAAGATGGGTTCCCATCATCATATATAACTGATGGATCAGCTCACCGGGATAATAATAATGTTGAGCCAGTTCATAAAATTTCATCAGTTCTTCCCGGGTTTCATTTTCAATACGAAGGGATTCCTTCAATTTTTCCAGTTGAAATTTCCGTCCAAGATGTTCTTCCATATCATGAACCATAGCTTCGAACTGAGAAGCCAGATAATCGATCGAGGCTTCATCATCCGTGTAAGGCACGTCCAGTAAAGTAAAAGGTACATGATTTTTCTTCTGCAGATAGCGGAAAGTGTTCAGGTTGCCGTCACAGGATAAAGAGGTGGTGACGGCATAGGAAGCCGACGGAATAGTGCCGCTTTCGACAGCTCCGATAAAGGTTTTGTGATAGGAGCAGAGGGTGGGCGCAAAGCCCAGACTCTGGGCGAAATCAATGAAAAAATCCTCGAGATGATAGCCGGCCACATAGCAGGATAAACATTCGATGGACAGGCTGTTTAAGCCGAAGCTGTGGATCAACTCGCAGGGCGCAAAAATATTGCCCCAAATGTAGCTTTTTTTATGGCTGAGGGAGTCGGCCACCATATTCATCATCATATCTTCCAGCTTCTGATAGCCCTTTGTGATATTTTTATTGGGAAGAAAGCGGGTTCGAAGGCAGTTGGCCTTAAAGCCGAAGAGAATTTTATCCCAGCTTTTTTCGGGCTCCGCTTCGGTTCTTGTTTTTACATATTGAATATATTTGTCTGCAATATTCATAAAAATCCTCCGGAAGTTCCAAATTTTTGAGTCATTAGAAATTATAGAGCTTCCGGAGGACAAAGTCAAATTTATTCGTTAAAGATGAACTGTAAAATAAATTTTACAATTGTCGGCTCTTTTGTTATACTGTAAATAAAAGGGGGTTATATTTATGTATCAGGTTAGTGTACAGACGTATAATAAAAAGGGAAAAGAAATGGTGGACCATATTACGATCACTTTGGGATCAATGGAAGATGAGGGTTATGACGAAGCATTAAGCCGTTTATCCGATTTGCTTTTCGGTCTGGATGTGGATTATGACGATGTGGAAGGCGACGGTGATATCGTTGTGGACGATATGCTGATTTCTGCTTCTGAAGGAGAGTCTTTTGAAAAAACTCTTGAGGGAAAGAAACATATTTATAAAATCAGCGGTGGAGAATAGACGAAAAAGGTTTTTTAAATTTTTTTAAAAAAAAGCTTGCATTTTTTGGAAAGGCATGGTATTATTCATATTGTTGCTGGTGAGCAGCACAGAAAATGAAACGCAGTTGTGGCGGAATTGGCATACGCGCTAGACTAAGGATCTAGTCCGGGTTAACTGGGTACGGGTTCAAGTCCCGTCAACTGCACTGGAAAAGGAACAGAATTGATTCTGTTCCTTTTTTAGTATCCAAAAACATGTACAAAATGCTTTGAATTCGTAGTTGAGAATACCCAGTCTTTTAATCTGAGTGAAAATAGTGTATAATATACTAATTCAAAGAAAGATGGGAGGTAAATACCATGAAGAAATTTGTGAAAATGATCCATACAGTAACTATGGTAGGCCTGATTATGGCGGCCGTAGCGGCATGTGGGAAAAAAGATACCGGAAATGAATCAAGTGGAAATATTGTAATTAATGAAACTCAGAGTGTGGCTCAGACAGAGGCTGAAACAGAAACGGCTGAAACCGGAGATGAGACAAAACCGCCTTTTGAAGAAACGAAGGCAGAAGTAATGGTTTCTGTGCCTGCAGAAGTGGATACGATGCGTCCGATCCTTCTCGGAATCTGTAAGACGATGAGCGGTGGCAGAGCCTATGATCCATCAGACAGCGAGTTTTTCTGGAACAGTATTTATGCGTCTATTAATGGAAGCAGTTGGGTTCATCCGGATATCAGTCTGTCGGACAGCGGCAGCGGTTATATGGTTCCGAAGGAAGTTATGGCTGAATATGCGGAGGCCATGTTTGCCGGAAACAGTGCGATACCGGATATTCCGGAATCTGTCGGCGGCATTGAGTTTGATGTGGATGCAGACAGTTATGTGCTTTACAGTTCCGAAGGCTATCTTGGTTCTATGGAATTTACAGAAATTGAAGAAACAGATAACGGCTATGAAGCAACGGTTGCTTTTACAACGAAGAGCGGCAATGTGGAAACGCATACGTTTATTATGACCAGCGGCGGATATGGGACATTCCCTTGTGCGGTAAATGCGGTGATCGATGATTGATTTTATTTAATGGAGGAATTATATGAAAAAAATAGTGCGTACGGTAGGGATTACACTGATTTTTGCGCTTATATCCTTTTACTTTACTCTTCCGGCGCTGAATCTGCATTCGCCGGCCTTTTACAGCTGGCTGCTTGAAGTTGCAGTGGTTTATATGATCGCATCTCTGATCGGGACTTTTTCTATTTCAGATTTGCGGAATCGGACAGTGGATTTCAAATTTTTAAAGAATAATGCCAAAGCCGGCCTGATCGTTGTTATTTTGTCTCTGGCCGTTTTGGGGATCGGACAGGTCATATCACATCAGTTTTTCCATGCGGGCGCATATCAGCAGTTAATGGATGTGGAAAACAGGGAATTTTCTGAGGATATTACTCAGATTTCTATGAATGATGTACCGATTGTTGACAGGGATTCGGCGGTCCGTCTTGGAAATCGTAAAATCGGCGAGCTGGTCAATCTCATTTCCCAGTTTGAGGTGGATGAATATAGTTATTCTTATACTCAGATTAATTATCAGGGTGTGCCGACCCGGGTGGCGCCGCTTCGATATGGGAATATTATTAAATGGTTCAATAATCAGTCGGAAGGTATTCCGGGGTATATTTCAGTGAACATGGCAACGCAGGATGTGGAGCTTGTGCAGCTTACGGAAGGCATCAGATATTCACCAGGCGAATATTTTTTCAGGGATTTGGATCGGCATCTGCGGTTCAAATATCCGACAAAGATTTTTGAAGATTATTCCTTTGAGGTGGACGATGAAGGAAAACCTTATTGGATCTGCCCGGTGATCAATTATACGATTGGTCTGTTCGGAGGCCGGGATGTGGTCGGCGTAGTTATCGTGGACGCATGCAACGGCGATTCGATTTATTATGACATAAAGGATTGTCCGGAGTGGGTCGACAGAGCCTATTCTGCGGATATTATTGTAGAGCAGATCAATTACTGGGGACAGTATAAAAATGGTTATATTAATACCCTTATTGGTCAGAAGGATGTCTGCATGACTTCCGGCGGATATAATTATCTGGCCCTGGATGACGATGTGTGGCTTTATACCGGTCTGACTTCTGTGGGCAATGATGAGTCAAATATCGGTCTTGTGCTGGTCAATATGCGGACAAAGGAAGCGCATTATTATATCGTATCCGGCGCTACAGAATATTCGGCGATGGAATCGGCGGAAGGTCAGGTTCAGAACCTGGCTTATACGGCCACCTTCCCGGTGCTTTTGAATATTGGAAGCCAGCCAACCTATCTTGTCTCTTTAAAGGATAATGCGGGATTGGTTAAAAAGTTCGCGTTTGTCAATGTGGAAAAATATCAGCAGGTGGCCATTGGCGATACATTGAACGAAGCTTACTCAGTCTATGTAAAACAGTTATCCTCGGGACAGATGATCGATACAGGCGATCTGTCGGAGATTACGGGACGTGTTCTTCAGGTAGACTCGGCTGTAAAAGACGGCAATACCTTCTTCTATGTCCAGATTTCCGGTTCAGATAAGATATTTATGGCCTCCATACAGCTTGACGATGTGCTGGCTGTACTTAAACCGGAGGATCGGGTAACTATAAATTATGTAGATTCGGAAGAGGATTTTGTCATGATGAATCAGATTGAGAAGAAATAGGGGCGGTTATGAAAAAAGGAGATATCCTGTTGATCTGTGCTGTCCTTGTCCTGGCTGCGGCAGGTCTTATTTATATGAATCTGGGAGGCGAAAAATCCGGAGGTACTCTGACAGTGACCGTTGGCGGTGAAGTTTATGATACCTATGATCTGGCGGAAGATCAGGATGTTTCATTGGACATTGACGGCTGGCATAATCAGTTCCGGATCAGGGACGGCGTCGTATCCATGCTGGAGGCCGATTGTCCGGACAAATATTGTGTGGAACATGCCCCGATTGACAAAGTGGGAGAAACCATTGTCTGCCTGCCCCACAAAGTAGTCCTTGAAATTACCGAGGGCGAGGAAGCAAGGGACGTTGATGCATAATGAAAAAAGCCGAGGGATATCGGTGCGTAAAGGATGAATTATGTCTAAAAAAGTTGCAATGGCCGGGATGTTTACAGCCCTGGCGATGATTTTCAGTTATGTGGAAGTACTTATACCGATTAATTTGGGCATTCCGGGAATGAAACTGGGACTTGCAAATCTGGTGGTTGTTGTGGCCCTTTATACGATGGGGGCGCCGATGGCCTTTGCGGTATCTATGATACGTATTTTACTTGTTTCAGTGACCTTTGGAAGTTTAGCCGCCATGCTTTATAGTCTGGCCGGAGGTGTTTTGAGCTTTTGCGGAATGATGCTGCTGAAAAAGATACCGAACTTTTCGATGGTCGGAGTCAGCGTGGCCGGAGGTATTCTCCACAATATAGGACAATTAGTAGTGGCTATGGCGGTGGTGGAAAATATTCATCTTATTTCCTATTTGCCGCCGCTGCTCATTGCCGGAACAGTGACCGGAATGTTGATCGGTATTGTGTCGAATCAGGTTGTACCCAGAATAAAGCATGTGTTAAAATAAGAAATGAAAAAAATAAATGCTTTCACCCTGTGTCAGAATGTGATATGATACAGGGTGAATGTTTTGAATATGCAGAAATGAGGAGTCGATTGAAGATGGATAAGAAAGTCAGAACACGGTTTGCACCAAGTCCAACCGGACGGATGCACGTAGGAAATTTAAGAACAGCATTATATGCTTATCTGATTGCCAAGCATGAAGGCGGCGATTTCCTTTTGAGGATCGAAGACACAGACCAGGAACGTTTTGTAGAAGGCGCCGTGGATATTATTAACCGTACGCTTGAAAAGACCGGACTGATTCATGATGAAGGACCGGATAAGGACGGCGGCTGCGGCCCGTATGTTCAGAGTGAACGTCAGGCTGCGGGAATTTATATGGAATATGCAAAAAAATTAATTGATAAAGGCGAAGCTTATTATTGTTTCTGTGATAAAGAACGTTTGGAAAGTCTGAAACAGGAAGTAGCCGGCAAGGAGATCATGGTTTATGACAAACATTGTCTCCATCTTTCCAAAGAAGAGGTCGAGGAAAAACTGGCGTCGGGTATTCCTTATGTGATTCGTCAGAATAACCCGACGGAAGGAACGACTACTTTTCATGATGATATTTACGGCGATATCAGCGTGGATAATGCAGAACTGGACGATATGGTTCTCATCAAATCCGACGGATATCCGACTTACAACTTTGCTAATGTGGTAGACGATCATTTGATGGGAATTACCCATGTGGTCCGTGGAAATGAATATTTGTCTTCTTCGCCGAAATATAATCGTTTGTACGAAGCTTTTGGCTGGGAAGTTCCGACCTATGTGCATAGTCCGCTCATTACAGATGAAGAGCATAAAAAACTGAGCAAGCGCAGCGGTCATTCTTCTTTTGAAGATTTGCTGGAACAGGGCTTTTTGACAGAAGCGGTTGTCAATTATGTGGCGCTTCTGGGATGGAGTCCGGAGGATAATCGGGAGATTTACAGCCTAGAAGAGCTCGTTAAAGCTTTTGATTATCGTCATATGAGCAAGTCTCCGGCGGTATTTGATATGACAAAATTAAAATGGATGAACGGCGAATATATCAAAGCCATGGATTTTGACGCATTTTATGAAAGGGCTCTGCCATTTATTAAAGAGACGATCCACAGAGACGTGGACTATAAAAAGATTGCCGAGATGGTAAAGACACGTATTGAAATCTTCCCGGACATCCCGGCGCTCATTGATTTCTTTGAGGCTGTACCGGAATATGATGTGGCAATGTATACTCATAAAAAAATGAAGACCAATGCAGAAACATCGCTTACAGTTTTAAAAGAAGTCCTTCCGGTTCTGGAAGCCCAGGAGGATTACAGCAATGATGCTCTTTACGGGCGTCTCGTTGAGTTTGTCAAAGAGAAAGGCTATAAAAACGGGTACGTGATGTGGCCGATCCGTACCGCAGTTTCCGGTAAACAGATGACACCGGCCGGAGCGACTGAAATTATGGAAGTCATCGGCAAAGAGGAATCTTTGGCAAGAATCCGCAGCGCCATTGAAAAGCTGGAAGCATGCAAGTAGACAGCGCCCAGAAAAAAGCAATTGAACATAACCGGGGACCGATGCTTGTACTGGCCGGTCCCGGTTCGGGAAAAACCCTTGTGATTACCCGGAGAACACAGTGGCTCATAGAAAAAGCCGGCGTGGCTCCGGGTAATATTCTTGTGGTGACCTTTACCCGGGCGGCGGCGGGAGAAATGCGGAGCCGGTTTGACCGGTTGATGGGCGGCCGCCATCTGCCGGTGAGTTTTGGAACCTTCCATGCGGTTTTTTTTACAATTTTAAAATATGCCTATAACTATCGGGTGGAGAACATTTTATCTGAGGATGAAAAATATGGTATCCTTCGGGATATTGTGCATCAGATCGATGTTGAAATGGATGATGAAAAGGATTTTCTGATGAATATTGCCGGGGAAATCAGCCGGGTCAAAGGTGATATGATGCCGTTGGAGCATTTTTATTCAGCGAATTGTTCAAAGGATGTGTTTGAAGAAATATATACGGGCTATGAACAAAAGCTTCGCCGGATGCGCCGGTTGGATTATGATGATATGCTTGTACAGACATGGCAGCTTTTCAAAGAAAGGCCCGACATATTGCTGGCCTGGCAGAAAAAATATACCTACATATTGATCGATGAGTTTCAGGATATTAATCGGATTCAATACGAAATTATACGGATGATGGCAAAACCGGAAGAAAATCTCTTTGTGGTGGGCGATGATGACCAGTCGATCTATCGTTTTCGCGGGGCAAAACCGGAGATCCTTCTCGGGTTTACAAAGGATTATCCAGGGGCTGAAATGACCGTTTTGAACAAAAATTATCGTTCCACGGGTGCTATTGTTTCCAGGGCGGAAGGTCTGATCCGCCATAACGAGTATCGTTATGCCAAGCATATGACGGCTTCCCGGGAAAAAGGGAGCGAAGTATTGGTAAAGGCTTTTCAAAAGCCGACAGACCAGTATTTGAAAATGATCCGGGAAATTGTGGATATGCACGGGCAGCAGAATGTTCCATGGGAACAGATCGCGATTATTTTCCGTACGAATATCCAGATGAGCGGTCTGGTAGAACAGCTCATGGTCTACAATGTGCCTTTTGTTATGAAGGATTCGGTACCGAATATTTACGAACACTGGATCGCCAAAGATATTTTTGCCTATATGAATATTGCTTTTGGAAGCAATTCCCGGGCAGATTATCTTCGGATCATTAATCGGCCGAATCGATATATATCCAGGTCTTATCTGGATGAAGATCCGGTGAATTTGTCCAATGTTAAAGACTATCTGGAGAACCGGGAATGGATGTTGGAGCGGATCGAACAGCTTGAATATGATTTATATATGCTGGCATCTATGGGACCCTATCCGGCGATTCAGTATATCCGTCATTCGATTGGTTATGATGAATATTTGAAAGAGTATGCTATGGGCCGGGGAATCAAAGGGGACGATCTGCTGGAAGTTCTGGATGAATTGATGGATAAGAGTCATGCTTATAAAACATGGGAAGAATGGTTTAGGGCCATTGAACAGTATTCGGAAACTTTAAAAATCCGTTCCAGGCAGCATTTTGAGGCGGCAGAAGGCATACGGCTTCTTACCATGCATGGAGCAAAGGGACTGGAGTATGACGTGGTCTATATTCCCGATGCCAATGATGGCCTGATGCCCCATAAAAAAGCGGCGACCGGATCGGATAAGGAAGAAGAGCGGCGTATGTTTTATGTGGCTATGACACGGGCTAAAAATGACCTTCGGGTTTATTTTACCCGGGAGCGTTATGGTAAAGCTTCGGAAATGTCGCCTTTTGTTGGAGAATTCCTTGCTTTTTAGGGAATAATCTGGTAGAGTGAAAGTGTGTGAAAATACGCAGAAAGAAAGTTGAGGTAGAGAAATGGGAACATTTATTCCAGAAGATGATGATACGATGACATTGAGCTTTGATGACGGCGCTGAAATCGAATGTGCGGTGATTGCCGTATTTCCAGTAGGTGAGAGAAATTACATTGCCTTACTTCCTTTTGAAGATCAGGGCGTGGATGAAGATGAAGTTTATATTTATCGTTTTATCGGCGCTGAAAATGCAGAAGATGTTCAGCTTGAAGATATCGAAACCGATGAAGAATGGGAAATGGTATCCGATGCGTTCGACGAACTGTTAGACAGTGAAGAATTCGACGAATTATTTGATGGTGAATAACAGGTATGATTAAAAAGATGATACCGTAAAGCGAAGGACGCTGCGGGATCATCTTTTTTTAAGGAATTTTTTGGTTATACGAGGATATCGATAAAATACTGGGCGGCTTCGGAAAGCGGCGCTTTGTCATTATAGCCAACGACGATCTGGCGGGATGGAAGCATTTCCCGGGTGCGGATAATGAACAGATCCGACTCCTTTTCCGGCAGACAGAAATCCGGAATAAAGGCTATGCCCAGACCGATGCGGGCCAGATCGATGAGCAGGTCGTTGCTGCTCAGTTCAATTTCAGGCACCAGATCCAACTGATGCTGCTGAAACAGACTGTGAAGGAATTCACTGGTCAGGCTGGCTTTGTCCAGCATAAGGATCGGATAGCTGAGGAGTTCAGCCAGCTCCAGCCGCTTGTTTTTCAGATGATTGAAATTCTCATTGGCAATAAATACATCGTGAAATTCCCTGACCTTGCGGACATTTCGGATGGCGTTCATTCGTGGATTTGGGGAATTGGTTACGATAAGATCGACCAGTTCATTTTCCAACAGATCGACACAGCGGGCTGAAGTGGCATTTGTCACTTTAATATGTACATTTGGAAAATGTTCGTGGAATTCTTTCAGATAGGGCACAAGATAATAACGGCATATGGTGTCGCTGGCGCCGATGCGCAGTTGTCCGCCGTTTAATGCTTTGGCGTCCATAATCTGGTTTTCACCGCGGATGATCAGGTTGATGGCCGGTTCGATATGTTTAAAAAGAATTTCCCCTTCCGGAGTCATCTTGACCCGTTTGGTACTTCGGATGAAAAGGGTCTGATCCAGCTTTTTTTCCAGGGCCTTGATCGATTGGCTGACAGCCGATTGGGAAATGAAAAGTTTTTTTGAAGCTTCGGAGAAGCTTAATGTTTTGGCAACGTAATAAAATACTTTATATAATTCGTAGTTAATGTCCATAGGCCACCTCAATTATTAACGCTTTTAATAAAAAATAGAAGTTATATTAATATAAATAAATAATAACATACATGTAGAAAATAGTAAATGTAAAATTATGGAGAATAATCCATTGACAAAAGGCTGTGAAAGGCGTATCCTTTAATCAAGCAAAGGCGCTCTTAGAAATAAGGGCGCCTTTTTTTACATATTTGGAACCCGGCGGATGTATAAAAATGGTTCCTAGTAGAGGACAGGAGATGGGAGTTATGAAAGAATTAATAGAACACACTGAATGTATCAATGATCTGCTGGCCAGATATGGTGTACGGTTTGGCTTGTATAAAAATGGCGAATTTAAAGAGCAGTTGTTTCCTTTTGATCCGATTCCAAGGATCATTCCAAAGGCGGAGTTCGATCATTTGGAACGGGGATTGGTTCAGAGAGTGAGAGCGCTGAATTGTTTCCTGGAAGATATTTATTCGGAGAAAAAAATTATAGCGGATGGTGTCATACCGGAATCCTTCGTATTTTCTTCCAGCGGTTATTTACCGGAATGTGAAGGGATTCATCCGGTTCATGGCATACACAGCCATATTTCCGGCATCGATCTGGTGGAAGGCAAAGACGGTGAATGGTATATTCTGGAGGATAATCTCCGAATCCCTTCCGGCGCTTCCTATCCCCTGATCGCACGGAATATATGCCGGAGAGTCAGTCCGGGTACATTTTCGAATAATGCTATTGCAGACAACCGGGATTATGCCAAAATGCTGAAAGAGATGATGGATTATGTCAATACGGGAGGCATTAATGTTATTTTAACACCGGGACGTTATAATGCGGCATTTTTTGAACATTCCTATCTTGCTGAGAAGACCTATTCAATATTGGCGATGCCAAGTGACCTCTATGTGGAAAATGATGTTTTGTATTATAAAGACTATTCGGAACGGCCGAAGCGAGTCGGAGCGGTATATCACCGGATTTCCGACGAATATATGGATCCGCTCACCTTTAACCCGGAATCGGTCATTGGCGTGCCGGGGATCATGTCGGTGTATAAGGCCGGCAATGTGGCCCTGGTCAATGCACCGGGAAACGGCATCGGCGATGATAAGGGTATTTATTATTTTGTTCCCAGAATGATCGAATACTATCTGAATGAAAAGCCGCTGCTTAAAAATGCACCGACTTATCTGCCGTATTTTGAGGAAGACCGAAAATACGTTTTAGAAAATCTGGAGAAGCTTGTCATAAAAGATGTGGCCGAGGCCGGAGGTTACGGTGTTATTTTTGGTAAAGATTTAGATGGTGAAAAACTGGAAGAAATGCGTCGGTTGATCCAGCGGGAGTCCCGCCGTTTTATCGCTCAGGAAGTGATTGACTTTAAAGATCTGGACATTGTCGGGGGCGGTGGAACAGTGGAACGGAAGGCAGATCTGAGAGCGTTTGTTCTCTATGGTAAAGAAGTGAAGGTTTGGAAGAGCGGTCTGACCCGTTTTTCAAGAAACCCGGATTCCTTTGTTGTGAATTCGTCTCAGGGAGGAGGATTTAAAGACACATGGGTATTATCTCGGTAGTTAAAGCAAGTAATCTTTTATGGCTTGGCCGTTACAGTGAACGGGTGTATACGACCCTGCAGGTTTTCGGCCAGTATTATGATGATATGATCGACCACAATATGACCGGATATGAGGAATACTGTGAGAAATTATCTATTCCGTCAATTTATACGGGGGTGGAAGATTTTTTTGACAGATATCTTTTTGATGAATCAGATCCGAATTCCATCGTATCTAATTTGACCCGGGCGGTGGATAATGCCATCATGCTTCGAAATGAAATCAGTTCCACAACATTATCCTATCTGGAACTGGCTCTGAATAAGCTGAAACGGATCCGGAACAGTAAAACGGCTCTCTTTGAGATCCAGAAAGTGTCCGATTATATGCTGGCCTATTGGGGCTGTCTGGATGACTATGTATTGGACGACGAATGCCGGAATCTGATTAAAGCGGGACGATATATTGAACGTCTGGATTTATATCTGCGTTTGGATTTTCCTTATGATACGATCGAACGGGAATTTGATAAACTGATGGGCCGTCTCGGACGGGTACATATCAGTTATGATCATCGGAGTTCCAGCCGCCTTCATTCGATCATTATGGCCGGAGACCCGGAGCGGGCGAGTCGGGGCCGGGCTCTGGAATGTGTCAATAAATTCTTTGAAGGATATTGATTCAGATATGAAACGATTGAAATTTGAATACCGGACGTCAGTGACATTCGACGGCGAAGTAGTTGATCATGGTTTTCTGCTGCGGTGCCTGCCGAGAGAAGAAGAGCGTCAGCATCTCGAATTCTACAGGCTGGCTGTGTGGCCGGAGACCGAGGTTAAAATTCAAAATGATTTCTGGAAAAACACAACAGTTCAGGGAGCTATTGTCAGGCCGCATACAAACTTTGGGTTTCATGTCAGCGGCGAAGTGACGGTTGATCTGAGCAGACCGAGGAAAATATGGCATCCGATATTTGCTTATCCGACGGAATTGACAAAGACCAGTCCGGCCATGGAAGCTTTGACAAAGCATCTGCTTGGAGAAGTCGGCGGGAATGCACTTTCCAAGGCGCTTTGCCTGATGAATGGTCTTTATGATATTTTTGAGTATCGGCAAAATGTGACCCGGATAACAACCACAGCGGCCGAGGCCTTTGGATTTGGGCAGGGTGTTTGTCAGGACTATGCCCAAATTCTGGCGGCGATGTGCATTTATGCGAAAATACCGGCGCGTTATGTCGCCGGTTTTATGCTGGGTGAGGGACACACCCACGCCTGGGTGGAAGTGTTTTCTGAAGGAAGCTGGTACGGATTGGACCCGACCAATAACCTGATGGCGGATGAGACGTATATCAAGTTAGCTCATGGAAGAAATGCACTGGACTGCAGCGTACTCCGGGGCGGATTTAAAGGACAGGTCTCCCAGAATCAGGAAATATTTGTACATGTGGAGGAATTAGAATGATAGAAACAGTGGTTGCATCCGCATTGCCGGTAGATGAAATGATGCGGATTGAAAAAAATCGCCTGGAGCCGGATCATCCGGTGGAGCGTCCGAAACGGATCGTTATTGTGACGGGCACCCATGGTGATGAGCTGGAAGGACAGTTTTGCTGTTATGAGGTCATCCGGCGGATTAAAGAACATAAAGAATATTTAAATGGGATCGTGGATGTATTTCCGGCCTTAAATCCATTGGGAATTGACACGATTACCCGGGGGATACCGAAGTTTGATCTGGATATGAACCGGATATTTCCGGGAAATCTGGACGGTAGTCTGGCCGAGTATACGGCGTACCAGGTCATTGAAGATATTAAGGGCGCGGATCTGTGTGTGGATATCCATTCCAGCAATATATTTTTAAGGGAAATTCCTCAGATCCGTATTAATGAAGAAACTGCTGAACGGCTTGTACCTTTAGCGCTGAAAATGAACGTGGATTATATTTGGATCCATGCGGCGGCAACAGTTCTGGAATCCACTCTGGCCTACAGTCTGAATAAGGCCGGAGTACCTACATTGGTGGCAGAAATGGGCGTGGGCATGCGTATCACAAAAGATTATGGATATCAGTTGACCAATGGTATTTTCAGTGTGATGAAGCATCTTGGAATCTGGACCGGGCCGGTGGAGGAAGTACGGCATCCGATGATTTCGACGGATGGAAAAGTTTCTTTTCTCAATGCGGAAGCTTCCGGTGTTTTTGTTCCATGTGTCAATCATTCGAATAAAGTCAAAGCCGGAGAACATATCGGGGATATTATCAGCCCGGTGACCGGAGAGGTGATTCACAGTGTGGATTCTCCGGTGGACGGACTTGTATTTACTCTTCGTGAGTACCCGATCGTCTATGAGGGTTCATTGCTGGCACGAATTCTTGGAGGTGTGGACTGATGCAGAAAGAAACATTATTTCATTTAAAATCCCCTTACAGAGATGATCTGCGTATCCAGGGATATCGTTTCGGCAAGGGAGAAAAAGCAGCCTGTATCGTCGGCGCTCTTCGGGGAAATGAGGTACAGCAGCTTTATGTATGTTCTCAGATCATAAAAACTTTAACGGAGCTTGAACGGCGGGGGCATATTGTCCGGGATAAAGAGATTCTGGTCATCCCGTCGGTCAACAGTGCGTCTTTAAATATCAGCAGCCGTTTTTGGGCGCTGGATAAAACAGATATTAACCGGATGTTTCCGGGATATAATCTTGGTGAGACAACGCAGCGGATCGCAGCCGGACTTTTTGAAAATATCAAAGGTTATAGCTATGGTATCCAGTTTGCGAGCTTTTATATGCAGGGGGATTTCATCCCCCATGTCCGAATGATGGATACCGGATATCAAAATCCGAGTCTGGCCAATCTTTTTGGCCTGCCGTATGTGGTCATTCGCTCTCCGAAGCCTTATGACACGACGACCTTAAACTATAACTGGCAGATTTGGGAGACCAGCGCTTTTTCTGTTTATACCTCTGCAACTGACCGGATTGACGAGGCGTCCGCCAAACAGGCCGTGGCTTCAGTGATGCGGTTTTTAAGCCGTATGGGAATCATTAAATATCATGGACACAGCGGTTATATTGCCAGCGTTATTTATGAAAAGGATTTAATGCCGGTTAAGACAAAAGAAGCCGGTATATTCCGAAGATTAAAGCATGAAGGTAATGATGTTCGGTTCGGCGAGGTTGTGGCTGAAATCATCGATCCTTATGAAGGCTATGTCAAAATGCAGATCATATCGCCCACCGATGGCGTCATATTCTTTGCCCATAATGAACCTCTGGTTATGGAAAATACCGTCGTATTTAAGATCATAAAGAAAATGTACAACTAAAATTTAATCCCCCAATCCTTATCAAAAGCTTGAAACGCTTTGTCAAAGGATTGGGGGATTTTTATTTTTCATTTTAAATTACAGAACGAAAATCTGGAACCTGTTTCAGTAACGGAAGCAGGATGGTCGAAATGATCAGACCGGAAAGCCCCTGAATAAGGTTGGCCGGAACGCTGGCAAAAGCGCCGCTGCCATACATAAAGTATTCAAAGAAGCAATATCCTGCGGCCACAATAACTGTGGAGAAGCAGCCGGTAATGATACCTTTGACAATAACCTGGTTCAGTTTGCCGAGTAATTTATGATAAACAAAATAGCAGACGATCGCAATGACTGCTTTTACAATGAATGTAATTGGTACATAAACCATATATCCGGCCAGAAGGTCAGCCAGTGCGGAGCCAAGGCCGGCAGCCAGACCGCCGTAGATCGGACCGAGAAGAATACCGGACAGAACGACGATAGCGTCACCCGGGTGGATATAGCCGCCGGTTCCCGGTGTAGGAATATGAAGGCTCATTGTAGCAACGCAGGCCAGTGCGGCAAATAATGCGGCAAAGACCATGGATTTTGTTTTTGTCATTGATTTTTCCATAATGTTCACTCCTATGTCTTTGGAATTTTAGTTTTCACCGTATTATACAGGATGAGTGACCTTGTGAAAACAGCCAGTTTGAAAAAAAATAATAATGCCAGATGGAGTATAAAACACCTGATTAGAGAATCTAATAAATCTAATTAAATATATTAACTTTAATTATGGGGAATGACATGGTATACTGTAAACTGTGTGAAAACTGTGTAAAACGAAGTGATTAAAAATGGAGGTACATGATGACCCAGGTAAAACGTATTTATGTTGAAAAGAAACCGGAATATGCCGTAGCTGCCAAAGATTTGCTGGATGATATCCACAGTTACCTGAATATCCAGTCTGTTACTGGCGTCCGGGTGCTGATTCGTTATGACATTGAAAATATTACAGATAGAACCTACGAAAGCGCAAAGGTGATTGTATTTTCTGAGCCGCCTGTAGATGTTTTATATGAGGAAGAGTTTCCGAAAGCAGAAGATGAAAGCGTTTTTTCTGTGGAATATCTTCCGGGCCAGTTTGACCAGAGAGCAGATTCGGCCGAACAGTGTGTGAAGCTTTTAAATGAAACAGAGGAACCGGTTATCCGTTCTGCGACAACCTATTTGTTGAAAGGTTCTGTGACAGAAGATGAAATCGAACGTATTAAAGCTTTCTGCATTAATCCGGTGGATTCCAGGGAAACAGGAGAAGCTAAGCCGGAGACTTTGATCACAAAATTCGAAGAGCCGGCCGATGTGGCTGTGTTTGATAATTTCATGACCATGCCGGAAGCAGAGCTTCGGGAACTTTATGACTCCCTTGGTCTTGCAATGACATTTAATGATTTTAAATTTATTCAGGAATATTATGCGGGTGAAGAAAAACGGAACCCAACAGTGACAGAGATTCGTGTGCTTGACACATATTGGTCCGATCACTGCCGTCATACAACATTCCAGACCGAACTTAAAAATATTGATTTTGAGGAAGGCTATTACCAGAAACCGATGAAGGATACTTATGATATGTATATGGAGCATCGAGCGGAGGTATTTGCCGGACGGAAGGATAAATTTGTATGCCTGATGGATGTGGCCCTGATGGCGATGCGTAAGCTGAAAAAAGATGGAAAACTTACAGATCAGGAAGAAACGGATGAGATTAACGCCTGCAGTATTATTGTGCCGGTGGAAATTGACGGGGAAACCGAGGAATGGCTGATCAACTTTAAGAATGAGACACATAATCATCCGACAGAAATTGAACCTTTTGGCGGCGCGGCTACTTGTCTCGGCGGCGCTATCCGCGATCCGTTGTCCGGACGTACTTATGTATATCAGGCGATGCGTGTTACCGGAGCCAGTGACCCGAGAGTGTCTGTGAAAGAGACGATGAAGGGCAAACTGCCTCAGAGAAAGCTTGTTACGGAAGCCGCTCATGGTTATAGTTCCTATGGGAATCAGATCGGTCTGGCTACAGGTCTTGTCAATGAGATCTATCATCCGAACTATGCGGCAAAACGTATGGAGATTGGCGCGGTTATGGCAGCAGCTCCGAGAAGTAATGTGACCCGTGCCACATCGGATCCGGGAGATATTATCATTCTTCTGGGCGGACGCACCGGACGTGACGGCTGCGGCGGCGCAACCGGTTCTTCAAAAGCCCATACTGTGGAATCTATTGATACCTGCGGTGCAGAGGTGCAGAAGGGTAATGCTCCGACAGAACGTAAATTACAGCGTCTTTTCCGTAATCCGGAAGTCAGCCGTCTGATCAAAAAGTGTAATGACTTTGGCGCCGGCGGTGTTTCCGTAGCCATTGGTGAATTGGCGACGGGCCTTCACATTCAGTTGGATAAGGTGCCTAAAAAATATGCGGGTCTGGACGGAACCGAATTGGCTATTTCCGAATCCCAGGAGCGTATGGCCGTTGTTATCGATCCGAAAGATGTGGATGTATTCATGAAGTGTGCAGCAGAGGAGAACCTGGAAGCTACCTGTGTAGCTGAAGTTACCGAGGAACCTCGTCTTGTCATGTACTGGAGAGACAAGGTAATTGTTGACATTTCCAGAGCTTTCCTGGATACCAACGGCGCTCATCAGGAAAATGATGCTTTTGTTACAGTGCCGGATCCGGAAGAAAATTATTTTAAGAAAGAGAAAGATGTTTCCGATATGAAACAGGCGTGGCTTTCAAATCTGTCTGATCTGAATGTATGCTCTCAGAAAGGTCTGGTGGAAATGTTCGACAGTTCCATCGGTGCATCTTCCGTATATATGCCTTATGGTGGAAAATATCAGTTGACACCGGCTCAGTCTATGATCGCGAAACTGCCTGTTCTGAAAGGAAAGACAGATACAGTAACTATGATGAGCTACGGTTTTGACCCATATTTGTCCGCATGGAGCCCATATCACGGCGCTGTTTATGCTGTTGTTCAGTCTGTTGCAAAAATTGTTGCAGCCGGCGGCGATATGACAAAGATTCGTCTGACTTTCCAGGAATATTTCCGGAGAATGACGGAAGACCCGAAATGCTGGGGCGAACCGCTGTCCGCACTTCTTGGCGCCTATGAAGCCCAGATCGGTTTCGGACTTCCGGCGATCGGCGGTAAGGACTCCATGTCCGGTTCCTTTAATGAAATGCATGTTCCGCCAACATTGGTTTCCTTTGCGGTAGATGTGGCGAAACAGCAGGATATTGTCACTTCTGAGTTGAAAAAACCTGGTGATAAGCTGGTTGTATTTAAGATTGAAAAAGATGAATATGATCTTCCAGTTTATGAAAAGGTTATGGATGCCTACGGCAAGATTACCAAACTGGTTAATGATGGTATTTTGAAAGCTACTTACACGATTGGATTCGGCGGTCTGGCCGAAGCTGTCAGCAAGATGGCCTTCGGCAATAAACTGGGTGTGACGCTTGAAGGCGGTTTAGAAGCGGTAGAATTGTTCAAACCATATTATGGTGAAATTGTTGCAGAAGTAGCGCCGGAAGATATGGATAAGCTGACTGGGGACTATGTGGTATGCGGTACAGTGACCGAAGCGCCGGAATTTGTTTATAAAGATATGAAGGTAACGATGGATGAGGCCATTGCGGCCTGGACAAAACCTCTGGAATCCGTATTCCCTACCAGATCCGGCGTGGAAGAAAAGACCATTGATACCGGTTTATATGAAACAAAGGATATTTATATCTGCAAACACAAAGTGGCAAGACCAAAGG
>CATZYB010000007.1 GCA_958426095.1 uncultured Lachnospiraceae bacterium | reverse complement strand
ATAACTGGCAATACGCGCGGCCTTATCTGCAAATCCATAATCATCGTTTTCCACTTCCTCTGCCGACAGGAAAAATACCTTGTCGTTGCTTAAAATATTTTCAGAAGCGGCAAACGGGGTGCCTCCAGAGCTGCTAGAAAATTCCTTGTCGCTTTTCGTTGTCGTCAAAACTGCGTTCTGTTCCAGCGTGGTTAAATTGTTGCTGTAAAAGTCACTGCACCAGCCCTGCGTGTCGCTGCCTTGCCAAGTGTTCATAATCTGGCAATTTGTGTGGTCGCCATCATGACTGTTACCTTTGTAATACTTCAAGTTATCATCATAATGATAAGACTGCTGAAAATACACACCGCCGTTTGTGCCTGTTCCAAACACCACATCAGACAGCAGGAAAAGCCCGTCGCCCTCTATGGCACCATCCATGTTGGTTTTCGTATCTAATACCCGCCATTCAATGGGGCCGGAAGTGGTGTATGTGTCCGGGGCTGTCCAGTCGCCGAAATAGATATAGTCATAGCTGTTGGTAGCCGCATAGCCGGTAATCCCGCCCGTGCCAAGCTGAATGGCCTTGCCTGTGTCTGTTCCCGCTGCAAACGCCGCTGTCGGCAGAAGCCCCGCAAGCAGGCAAAAGCAGAGCAGTACCGCGAGTATTCGTTTTTTCATGTTGTGTCCTCCTTTTTTGCTCTAGCTTTGGTTCTTTTGGGTTTCACGCCGGAGCGTCTTTGTTCATTCCTGCATACCCCCAGTAGGGAGCCGGGGAATTGGTGATAGTGGCGGCAGGAACCGCAGTCAATGCTGGCCGGGTCATCGTCCGCCAGATCAGTATAGGGGCAGGCGTCCTCAATGGTCAAAAGGACTGGCCGCCCTGATGGCGAGTAAATCGGGTTTTCGATCACGCTTTTGTAATCTTCCACATACGTTTGGGTGTCCTCATCCCAGAGCAGGGGAACTTCGATCACTTCCCCTTCAAACGCATACCGTTTAATCTGTTCCATTTCTCAACCTCCCCTCGGTTGGCGTCGCTTTGCCACTGTGCAAAAAGGACGCGCCCCGCCCACGGAATGACCGTGGACGCAGCACGTCCCTTGAAACAGCGTTAGGAAGCTCTGATTGTACGCAGGAAAAAAAGACAGACTTATCCTGCTGCTGTCTGTCCGTCTCATTATGAGGGATAAATCCCATTTGTCAAAACTTATTTTATAAATTTCCATCGTTTTTCTCCCTGCATTTTAAGCGGCAAACTCCGCCGCCCTTTTGTCGTCGGTTCCATAACCGCACTCATATTATACAGGAAAGAAAAATGAAATACTATTACCCATTTTGACCCCCAAAATGGGTGACCCCGAAGCCCTTTCCGGGGACTGCTTTGCCTATAAAAGCATGTACTTTTTCAGCTCTTTTCGGTTCTCCACGTTCAGTTTACGCATGGCCGCGGAAATGTGGATTTTTACCGTATTAACTGATATTTTCAGGTGTTTTGCGATCTCCTGTGTCGTCCAGTCACGGGCAGCAAGCATGGCAATCGCAAACTCCGTGGTGGTCAGATCGTCGGCCACATCATGCCCTGTTATGGGATTGTGAACTCTACGCCATCCCGAAGAGAAACGATATGTAATGTCGATGATTCTCTTAAAATCTTTCGGCCATTTTGGTTTGATGACCGCCTCCAGCATAGCCCCCAAAAGCCCGTGGTGTTCCCCAAAGCCCTCGATCAGATCATCGGGACGGGCAAGCTCCCACGCCGCCAGAAGATGGGCCTCTGCCCGGTCAGACTGTTTCATGCTCATGTAGTCCATGACCGCCACCAAATGTAAGTAGATGGCAGGGATTGGGTAACTGGCCGCGCCCATGGCCAGTGTGGCCGCCACAATCCCCGCGCTTTGGGCGTATTCCCCCTGCAAATAGAGATAGTGGGCCTGCACATACAGGGCAAAGGCACGAACCCCCGGCGGCAGCAAAGGCAGGAAGCTCTCGGCCTCCGGCATTTTCTCCGGCAGCGGCAAATGCAAAAGCACCGTCCCCATGGATGCGCTAAACGCCGCCGCTGCCCGAAGCTGGGGCGATTGCTCCCCCGCAGCGTCAAGGGAAGCGTTCAGCTCCCTCAGAGCAAACTGCGCCCGCTGTATCTGCCCCATAGGGAGATTGGCATAGGCATAGATCATACAGGCGGAAAACCGCGCCCCCATGTCGGGGCTGGTGAGATAGGCTTCAGCCTCTTTTGCCGCTGCTTCCGGCTGGCCGCTGAAATAATGATACTCCGCCATAGCAATATCCCGCCGTGGGCCTGCCGCCATAGCTTCTACCGCTTCCCGACAATGTCCCGGTGCAAAAGCCGTATTCATGAGGGGCATAAGGTTTGTGTAGTCCATCCCGCCCACATCTGCTTCTTCCGCATAGGACTTTGTCTGCCGTCTGGTCCGGCGCGGGTCTTTGGGTTTTTCCGCATCGGCGGGAACTGCCCATGCGGTTCCGATTTTCTGTGCGCCGGGGATACGTCCCTCCGCGCAGTATTGGTTGATTCTCCGTTCCGACACGCCCCATTTTTCCGCCGCTTCCCGGAGTGAAATATATTGTTTCATGCTGCCACCGCCTTTATGTCTGCGGATTGTTTTCCGCGTGTTGTGACCATCTATTATATACGAAATACCGTATACTTTCAAATAGCCATCTCTGTATTCCTGATATCCAATATCTTTTTTCCTTTAAGTGATTTCATTATAACATTGCCGCCCTTGACGCTGAATCTCCGATATGTTATCATCGCATAAACCTCTTTTATCGAATATGAAATCCTGTATCGTGCAAATTAACCGGCATTTCCTCTCTGTCTATCCATTCAATCCGAATATATGGACTCTGATTGATAGTTTTCAACATCTGATGAATTTGCTCAACCGTTCCCTGAGCTTCTAATTCCACACTACCGTCCCATTCATTTTTTACCCATCCGGTCACACCCAGATTGACGGCTGCATACCGGGCACGATATCTGAATCCAACACCCTGTACTCGACCTGTAATTTTCATATGTTGACGAACCATATTATTCTCTGCCATAATACTCCCCTCACTCCCTTTTATTTTAAAATATTTACAGATAATTGTAAAGGAAGGTGATATTAATGATTATAGATCTTGGTCAAAAAATAAAAACACTGCGGACCAAACAAAATCTGACTCAAAAACAGCTTGCAGCCATGGCCCGGGTATCGCCACGGACAATTTACTCCTATGAATCCGGTAATCGCTATCCGTCTTATGGTGTTTTGATCAGCTTTGCCCGTATTTTTCATGTATCTACAGATTACCTTTTAGGTTTGAAACGAATAAAAACCATTGATGTCAGCGATTTAAATGAACAGGAAATAAACATTGTACTTCAGGTGATTGATTTATTAAAAAACAGAAAATAAATACTGAAAACAGGCGGCCTGGATATGACCGCCTGTTTTCAGATTTATGCCCACACAAAATTATTCCTTCCCGCGCCAATCTCAAAATGATATTTGACAATTCCAAGGTCCACCTTTGTATAAAATCCGGCTCCGGCCCTGGCCGATACCTTACCTCCGTTCAGTGTGAACGTAAATTTTTGTTGATTCATCGCCGTAGGCGCCAGTAATGCGGCTTCTACTCCCTTTTTAAACCACTCCGGCATCTGACCGTTTGTCTTTGTCACCTGAGAAATTGTTTTTGATTTACGTTCCGCTCCCTGATTTTCGCCATAGCCCAGAGCAATGACAACACACAGCTTTTCTCCACCATCCACAGAAAAGGCGGTTTTAATCTTACTATAGGTCAATGCGACCCAGCATGTATTCAGGCCAAGCTGCTGGGCTTTTAAAACCAATCGCTCTCCGTAGTAACCACACTTTTCATCCAGGGCAGCGCCCTTTTTTCCAATCATGGCAATATAGTTTGTCACACCCCTGAATTTTCCGTAATGGGCCATAAATCCTTCAAAAGCCTTCGGTTCGTTGGTAACAAGCTGAATGTGCATTCTTCCTTCCTGATTGCAGGCGTCAATCTCCGCCTGTATTTCGGAAATCACCTCTGCCTCTAATGGTTTGTTCTGATACTGACGGACACTGTGGCGTGCCCTGATCGCTTCTTCTAAATTCATTTTTCATTCCTCCATTCATTATTTTCATTCCGGTCCGGCAAGCTCTCCATCAGCTGCTTTGCATGCTCCAGCATATGAAGGAGACGATTGATCGCTTCCATATCCTCATCAAAGTAATAATAATTTTTCGTCCCTTCCCGGCGCATTTTTAAAATTCCCGCATCCTTTAAAATCTGAAGATGATGGGATACGGCCGGACGGGACAGGTGACTTTTTTTTGTGATCGTGCCGACACGGACGCCGGCACACTCCTCCATTTGCATCATTTCCAGCATAAGATGCTGACGATTCTCATCCCCCAGGGCCAACAATATTTTCCGGCAGCTTTCGAATTCCTGAGCCAGCCGCTTAATTTCTTCATGATATTCCGACATATAGAGTTCCCTTTCGTTAATTTGTTTAATCCATTGTACTACATATTTATAAAAAAATCTCATTGGTAAAGAAAATCAAGACCATTTGTCAAATATTTTTCGCCGGATAATTGTAAAAACAAAAAAGTGTATTCACGCAAAATTTACAGATTTTTCCATATTAAAGTGGAATTCTTCTGAAAAATCTTGTATAATATAATTATGGCAAATATTTGTCAATATGTATTGAGGGAGGTATTACATATGGAACTGAAAAAACTGATTTATACTGTTGAAGACGGTGTGGCTGTCGTTACCATGAATTACATGAAAAATCTGAATGCCATCGACGAACAGATGGCGGATGAATTAATGTATGTTGTCGATGCCGCTGAAAAGGACCCGAACGTCAAAGTATTCGTTCTGAAGGGTTCAAACAAAGCGTTTTCAGCCGGCGGCGATATCGGTTACTTCTATCAGCTCATCTAGGCCGGCGGTGATGTGAATATGGACGGCCTCATTTCCAAAGTTGGCAGCGTAGCTGACGGATTAAAGCGGATGAGTAAGATGGTCATTACATCGGTCAGCGGAGCCGCGGCCGGAGCCGGTGTCAGTCTCGCTCTCGGCGGAGATTTTATGATATGTGCAGACAATGCCAAATTTATCCTGGCCTTTGTCAATATCGGACTTGTACCGGATACGGGCGCTACCTATCTGCTTTCTAAATCCATCGGCGTATCCCGGACAATGGAACTGGCCGCTACCGGACGTCCTCTGGGCGCTGAAGAAGCCAAGGCCCTCGGACTGGCCTATAAGGTTACAACACCGGAAGAGCTGGATGATGTGACGATGAAGTTCGCAAGAAAGCTGGCCGCCGAACCACTCATTTCCTACAAAAACATTAAGAAACAGATTTACGATGTAAATTATTCAGATTATAAAAAATGGCTCGATGAAACGGAAGTTCCTACCCAGCGTGAATGTGCCGCTTCCATGGATTTCCAGGAAGGCTGCAAAGCATTTATTGAAAAACGCAAGGCTGTTTTTGAAGGTAAATAATAAAAATATCTTATGAAAGGTGGAAACAAAATTGTTGTCTAAAGTAGTAACGATGGAAGAAATTCTTGAAAAATTCCATGATGATCAAACCATCATGTTCGGCGACTGGCACGGTGAATTTGCAGCAGACGATATCATCGACAGACTTCTTGAAAAAGACATCAAAGGCATCGATGCCATCGCTGTTTCTGCTGGTATGCCGGACCAGGGTGTCGGCAAACTTATTAAAGCTAAAATGGTAAAAAGTCTTATTACAACACATATTGCTTATAATCCAATCGCCCGGGACCAGATGTTTGCCGGTGAGCTGGATATCGAATTCAGTCCTCAGGGTACATTTTCCGAACGTATCCGCTGCGGCGGCTTTGGTCTGGGCGGCTGCCTCACCCCGACCGGTGTGGGCACCGATGTGGAAAAGGGCAAACAGAAACTGACCATCAACGGCAAGGAATATCTCCTTGAGCTGCCGCTTCGCGCGGATATCGCGCTCATCAAGGCAACCAAAGCCGATACTGCCGGTAATCTCTCCTTCCGTATGAATTCCAGAGCGATCTGTACCAACATGGCCTTTGCCGCAGACCTGGTGATCGCTGAAGTTGAGGAACTGGTAGAACTGGGCGAACTCGGTCCTGAAGAAATCCAGGTTCCAGCCCCGGTCGTTGATATGGTTTATGTAAGAACCGGTGAAACCCGGCATATGTGCCCGATGTGGCAGCGTTTAAAAGCAAAATCAGAAGGAGGTAAAGAGTAATGGCAGAACTGACTGGACGTGCGCTTATTGCATCTCGTTGTGCAAAATTCTTTAAAGACGGCGATTTTGTAAATCTTGGGATCGGCGTTCCTCTGATGTGTGTCAACTATCTTCCGGAAGGGGTCGATCTCTGGCTTGAGGCGGAAATCGGCACTGTCGGCAGCGGCCCTTCCCCAAAATGGAGTGACGCGGATATTGATATCATTGATGCCGGCGGAATGCCGGCTTCTGTCATCAAAGGCGGCAGCGTTTACGAGCATCCGACCGGCTTCGGCCTGATCCGCGGCGGCCATATCGACGTGGCAGTCCTTGGAACCCTCCAGGTAGACCAGGAGGGCAATATCGCCAACTGGACGATTCCTGGTAAGCTTGTTCCCGGCATGGGCGGCGCCATGGATCTCTGCGCCGGAGTAAAGAAAATCATTGTGGCCACCGACCACTGTGAGAAAAACGGCGATTCTAAAATCCTCAAAAAATGTACCCTCCCTCTGACCGGAAGCAAATGCGTCACCGATATTGTGACCGAGCGGTGCTATTTTGAAGTCACCCCGGAAGGGCTTGTGTTAAGAGAACTGGCTCCGGGCTATACCGTGGAGGATATTCTCGCATGCACAGATGCCGACGTTATCGTCCCTGATGAAATCGGCGTTATGCAATAACGTAAAAATCGGGCTGCTGAAAACTTTTCAGCAGCCCTTACTGATTTTATGCTCAATCAATAGTTCTGTTTCATCCCAATAAACCCCTTAAAGGTGTCAAAATGAAGAAGGTCAATTTTATTTACAATCGCCGCTTCCGGTGAACGAAATTTCTGTGTTCCATCCTGCACATGAACGGCAATGATATGAGTAATATCCTCAGGAATCCCCTGCTTTGCCGCCAGCATTGCGCCGGAAATACTGTGATGTATCAGCCTTCCCCGCTCATTGATAAAAGGCCTTCCATTCTCATCCCCACTGTATTCTATGATTTTCCCCACGTCATGAAGTAATGCGCCGGCAATCAGCGTTGTGTAATCCCATGCATATTCCGGATGCCGCTTTTCATAACAATGCCGGAATATGGTATAATTTTTGTCAACGGTGTAGACCACGTTCCTCATATGTTCCCTCAATGTAATATTGATTCCCGGTATATTGACAGTGAAAGGCAATTCTCTCAATCCCCGGAAACTCCATCCTGAAATATGTTTTGCTTCTTCAAAGGTGTCGATAATCTTCTGTCGGAGCGAAAGGTCTTTCACAAAAATAAACTCCGGTATAAAGGCCACCCACGGATTCAGGGTAAACCAGATATGTTTTCCGTCATCCGGCGTCTCCTTCGAAGTATCCGCTTCAAACCCCATCTGAGTGAAAAAATTCAGCGCCGGTTGGTTCCATTTTAATATCTGCAGCCTTGCTCCGGCCATCTCATCTTTATCCAGTAGTTTTAAAAAGGCTTCCGTTCCCAAACCTTTTCTCCGATACTGCTTCTTTATAAAAAAATGACGGATAAATACAATTTCCGACGAATAATCCGCCAGAATATACCCAAGTTCTGTGCCTGTAATTTCTTCCAGAATAAAATATCCTCTGTACCCATTGCTCAGGAAATCTTTCATTCGATTCTGCAAATCCAAAAGAGGAGAATTATTTCCGCTCTTCTCATCCTGTATCAGCTGCTGATTATATTCCGCCAGTTTCTCAATATCATTTAATGCTGCCTGTTGCAAAAACATCTCTTAATTCCTCCCATTTCTACAGGGTATATGGCTTTCCTCATTAATTCGCCGGTTCAACTCTCTGGTAAAAACAACGATAAAGGGAACGGCCACCAGAAAGGTACACATATCCGAAAATGCCTGCGTTATTTCCAACCCATACAGTCCAAAAAATTTCGGCAAAATAAAAATCAAAGGCAGGAAAACATAACCTTGTCTGGCCGATGAAGTCAGTGTAGACCATTTCGACCGGCCAATCGCCTGAAAAGTAATACCACAGGAAACTACAAAAGGAATAAAGGGCATCGAAATACATTGGAGCCGGAATGCTGTAATGCCGATTTCCATAACCTCAGACCCGCTTTCAGTAAAAAGTCCGATTAAATTTTCTGTGAAAACAAAAGAAAACAGGCCGACAAGGGTCATCGCCGACACACTTGTAACTAATAAAAAGCGAAACGCCGCTTTTACCCGTTGATATAATCCGGCCCCATAGTTGTAGCCTACAACCGGCTGATATCCCTGCACATAACCGACCAACAGGGAATAGGCCATCTGGAACAATTTATTTACGACGGTCATTGCGGCTACCGCGCTGTCTCCAAATCCTGCGGCGGCATGGTTCAGCATAATGTTCGCTATACAGGCGCAACCCTGTCTGAACAAGGTTGGAATTCCGCTTCTTAAGATTTCCAGATAAACACCGGCGCTTCCGGAAACATATTTAAGTCCCAGCCGGACCGACGTTTCTTTATGAAGATAAATCCAGACGAGCATGACCAGCGTGACCGTCTGACTTAATGCCGTCGCAATGGCGGCTCCGCTGACTCCCAGTTTTAACGTGAAAATGAAAATAGGATTTATCCCGATATTCAAAAAACCGCCCAATATGGTCGCAGGCAGGGAATTTTTCGCCCTTCCTTCCGCCCTCAGCAAAAACTGAAAATAGGAAACCATCATGGTAATCGGCGCCGACATCATGATAATCTGCCCATAAGCCACCGAATAGGGTAAAATCGTTTCCGTGGAACCAAGCAGCAGCATTATCGGCCGGATGGCAAACGCGCCCAGCATAAGTATCACCGCACTCATCATCAGCGCGCCGGCCATACCCGAATTGGCTATGGATTCGGCCTTTCCCCTATCCTGTTTTCCCAAAGCTCTGGAAATAATCGTACATGACCCCATTCCAAAGGTATTTCCCAACGCAGTAATCAGACTCATCATAGACAAAACGATTCCGACGGCTCCGGCCTGGGTGGTTCCCAGTTGCGCGACAAAGAAAGTATCCACCGCATTATAAAAAGCAGCCATGACCATATTTGTCATTGTGGGAATTGCATTGGTTACAATCAATAGCCCCACATGGTCATGTACCATATGAGAATATTGATAATCTGCTTCTTTATTATTTTGATTCATTTTTTATTCCCTGTCCCAACAGTAATTTTTTAGATATAGTATTCAATCAACGCTTTTCTATCTTCAAATAACAATTCATAGATACGTTTCCTGAGTAAGGCAAACTCCGCGCTCGTTCTATCCCTCGGTCTTGGCAAATCCACATCAATCACATCTTTGACAACGCCAGGCTTATCCGACATGACGACGATTCTGCTCCCCAAAAATATGGCTTCATCGATATCATGAGTAACCATAATCATCGTTTTCTTTTCCTGCTCCCATATCCGCAGTACCTCAATCTGCATATTGATTCGATTTAACGCATCCAGGGCGCCAAAAGGTTCATCCAGAAGCAATACGGACGGATTATTAATCAACGCTCTAGCAATGGATGCTCTCTGCTGCATACCGCCGGACAACTGCCACGGCCATGCTTTCTCAAACCCTTCCAGTCCGACCAGCTCGATAAGCTCCCGGATTTTTTTGTCCTGTTCTTCTTTGCTCCATTCTTTTCTATTTTTCCCGGCAATACCATAGCGAATATTATCTGTTGTTTTCAGCCATGGAAATAGTCTGGATTCCTGAAATACCATCCCCGTGTCCACGGACGGTTTTGTGACAATACGATCTCCAACCTGGATGATGCCGTCTGTCGTCGAGTCCAGCCCCGCAATCATCCGAAGCAAAGTGCTTTTTCCGCATCCGCTCGGGCCTAAAATCATGACGAATTTACCCGCATGTATATCTAATGAGACATTTTTCAGAACACTAATTTCTTTCCCGTCGATTTTAAATGTTTTTTTAACGTTTTCCAGCTTTACTGCAATGTCATTTTTACTCATATCTGTCACCTGTTCCACTTAAAAATAATCTTCTGGAGCCACAGAATCACATTATCGATAACCAGACAAATCAAACCGATAATCAAAAGTCCGAGAAGCAGCGTGGCCGGCTGAGCCATCTCACGGGCAAAGGAAATCATATATCCGATACCCGCTGTGGCCGCAATCATTTCCGCCGCGACAACACCTCTCCATGCGTTGCTGACTCCAAGCCTCAGTCCAGTAAATATGTTTGGCGCGATTGTCGGAAGGACAATGTGAACAATATTATCAAATTTATCTTTTTCCAACATAGACGCCACTTCCAGATATTTTTTATCCACACTTTGAATACCGTCGATGGTATTCACAAGCACTGACCAGAAAGCCGAAATTGCGATAATCGTGATTTTAGAAGATTCGCCCAGGCCCATCCACAAAATAAACAAAGGCGTCCAGCCAATCATCGGAATCGGTCTTAATAATCCGACAATGACCGTGAAAGCTTTATCGACTTTTTCAAATTGTCCCATCATAATACCAAGCACAATACCTGCAACCGTTCCATAACAGAATCCGAACAGGACGCGCCTGGAACTGACGAGTAAATTCTTTTGAATGGTTCCTTTTCCCCATAAAGTTATAAAGTTTTTTCCAATAATGGTCGGCGTCGACATAATTGATGTGTTAATCCATCCTATACGCCCTGCGATTTCCCACAAAATAAGAACTCCGACAGGAACAGCCACCATGATAAAGTTATTTATTATTCTGTCTTTTTTACGGTTCATTTTCCTCAATACCTGCCAATTTAATATATGTATCATCAAGTAAATCTGCTGCGTCAATCTCATTGACAATAATATCATTGTCTAAAGCAAACTGGATGGTCGCGCTTGTATCACTGATAATTCCTTCCGTGTCAAGTCTTACGCCAAAATCCAGAGTATCATAAGCTATTTCCGCAGCTTCTTGGTCCACGCCAGTCGCATCAATAAAAATCTGAATAGATTCCTCTCTGTTTTCTTTAATCCAGTCAATAGCCGTTTTCGTCAACCGAATCACACGGGCTGTTGTATATGGATATTTCTGGGCAAATGCATTATCTACGCCTACGACATGATAATTCGTTTTATAATCATCGGAATAAACAAGAACATCCGAAATATCTGATACCGACGCATAGTTATTTGCGGACAGTACTCCGGCTTCGGCCTCTCCGGCCTGTAATGCGGTAATAATGTCACTTGTCTGCAGATTCAGCAATTCAATATCATCCGCCGTCAAATCCACTGTCTTTAAAGCCGTCAATAGAAAATTATGTCTAAAGGTTCCTACGGAACAGGCGATTTTCTTTCCTTGAAGGTCCTTCAACGAAGTAATACCACTGTCTTTTGCAACGGCAATCAACATATTTTTGTCGCCAACTTCCAATTCAGAAATAATTTTAATATCCATCCCGTTGGAAACAGAATTGATCACCGGGTCTGTGGAACCGATACCAAACTGTAAGGAGCCGCCGGCCAATGCCTCATAAATCGTCGGGCCGCCGGAAAAAGTTTCCACATTAAAGGTAATATTATCTTCGTCAAACTCTTCATCAATAAATCCCTTTGCCAGAGCAACTTTCCATACAAATTCATCGCTGGAATGGTCGCCGACAGAAATCGTCAGTTCTCCGTCAATTTCCGTTTCAGAAGCCGCTTTCAATTCGTCCGCCGCCTCTCCATTTTCTGTACTCTGCGCTGCTGTTTCAGAGCCCGCCCCACTTTCCTTGGAAGCTTCCTGTGTTTCTTTAGTTCCGGAACTGCAAGCGGCCAGACCGCTCACCATTGCCGCCGCAAGTAATACGCATAATAATCTCTTTTTCATAATTTTAAATACCAGCCTTTCCCTATTAATCTATCATCTATCGGATAAAATTTGTTTTTTCTCTCTTTTCCGGCTCCGGAAGGGTGATTCCGTTTGCTTCTCCATACTTGATACACCTGAGAAGCCACGCCATATTTTTCCCAAGTGTCCGCATGGTCTGAACGCCTTCCAAATCCTGCATGACATCCTCCGGCGTATATCCGTGTACCATATTCCAATACTGTTGGGAAGGCACAACCGGCATACAGGAAGAACCAAAATATTTATTCAACACATCCCAGGACGCCGTATTCCCGGATCTTCTGGCAGAAACGACTGCCGCTCCGACTTTGCCCGCCAGTTTACCGCCCGTCGATGTCCGGAAAATACGGAATAACCGATTTAAAATGGCAATCAATTTGCCGTTGGGCGCCCCGAAATATACCGGAGAGCCGATGACCAGGCCGTCTGCTTCGGCAAGCTTTTCAGCCAGCTCATTCACCTGATCGTTTAAAATACATTCCGGCTTTTCTTTCCCAAAACATTTTTTACAGTCAATACAGCCATTGACCGGAACGGATGTTATCTGAACAATTTCCGTATCAATCTTTTCTTCATTCAGAGCTTCCGCCACAAGATGCAGCGCCGTATAAGTACAGCCCCCGCTGTGAGGACTTCCATTAATGAGCAGTACTTTCATAGTTCATAAACCTCCTCATGGATACTGTAAAATCGGACTTTTTCCAAATCGAGCTGTCTGTCAAAATTTTCAGGGATAATCATATTTCCGTCTTTAACAATCAACTTTTTCGCAAAAAGAGTTTCCTTCGGTTTCAGCAGCCCATTCTGTTCTCCGGCATAAGTTATATGATTCTGATGTCCTATCACACTTTCCTGATAACAGCCAATATCTGTGGCAACACCATTTCCAATCAAGACTTTGATATTCCAGTTCCGGGCGGATTCGATTTCCTTTTGCATCAGCCTTCCCGAAGAGGACTTCATCAGCTTAAATTTTATAAAGTCAGCACACTGCCCCTTTCCGGTCAATTCAACATCCGACACATTATAAATCGATTCATCCAGCATTAAAGGAATCCTGCTGATTTGTTTCAGCCGTGTCATATCATCCCAGACGCCGCTGTCAAAAGGCTGTTCCAAAAGCTGTACCTGGTATGGGTCCACTTCCGTCACAAATCGGACGGCTTCCTCATAGGTATATGCCTGGTTTGCGTCAAATCTGAGAAGGGCTTTATCTCCAACCAGTTTTTGAATTTTCTGCGCCTTCCGAATGTCCTTATCAATTTGAAATCCTATCTTCACCTTTAACGTTTTATAGCCTTCTTCGAGCCTCCGCGCAATATGTTCCTCCAGGCCCTCTCCCTCTTTCGGATTCACGATTCCTACTAACGGAAAACGAATTTCTCCATCCGGTGTAATCACAGAATCTTTTCGGAGTTCTTCAATACCTGTCATAAAAGCGGTACAGGCAAATGGAAACTTGTTTTTATATCCAAGCAAATATTCATATGCTTCATCCAGCTCTTTTCCTATCAGCTTTTTCCCATGTTCGGTGACAAACTTCCAAACACTTTCTGGGGTTTCTTCCTGATATTCCGGCTGGGCCGGCGTTGCCTCTCCGATGCCAAAGCTTCCGTCCTCTCCGCTGATAACAGCGATAATACTTGTAAATTCATATAAGACACCCATCGAATTTCCATAAGGCGTTATCAACGGTAATCGGACATCGTACAAATTTACTTTTGTAATCTTCATTTTCTTATTCCTTCCCATAGTAATTGCCATACTTTTTATCATCCCAGCAATATATTCATTGCCTGCTCCGCATATGCCTCTGTTATTAAAGGGATTCCTGTAATATTTGCCGTTATCTGATTTATCGCGGCAATATCTTCTCTGCTTATGTCCCCGACAGAAAATACCCTCGCCCCCGACATCAGCTGCCGAAGCCCGGTCATCAGCTTATCCACATAACACCAGGTCGCTATTGTTCCATAGGGAAGATTTTTAATTTCTTCACTGCCTACTTTATTTCTCACGTCCGTGTATGCGTCAAAAATCTGTTCCGGCGTATTTCCTAACGTGGCAATCGACGCCGGCAACTCATCCCACATTCCATTCACTAATGCTTTTCGGTCCGGATGTAAAACGCCTTCAATATTTGAACCCACCGCGCCGGGAATAATTAATGCCCGGCACATTGTCACTGTTTTTGTAAAAGGCGCGCCCAAAGCCAGGGCCTTATATATATGGTCTTCTCTTGAAAACCCTCCGGCAAAGGAAATGTCCGGCACCTTTTCGCCTCTTTCCTTCAGGATGGTCGAGTATTCCGCCACTTTCGCGTGAAGCATCAATGAAGGTATTCCCCAGTGCTCCATCATCGGCCATGGACTGTGGGCGGTTCCTCCGCCCGACCCGTCAAATGTAATTAAATCGATTCCCGCCCTGCAGCCCATTTTCAGAGAAGCGGCAACGCCGTCCAACGAAAAACCTGTCGTCTTTAAAAGGACTCTGTCTACGCCCCGTTCTCTGATACGTTTTACCAGACTCACAAACTGTTCTTCCGCTTCCTGATAATCATTAACCTCGGTAAAAGGAACACAGCTATATCGTGTAAATCGTTTAATTTCTCCACGTTTCCAGGCTTTCTGGACTTTTTCATCCAGCGGATCCGGATAAACCGGATAACGCTGGCGCATCGTCAAAGCCTTCCTCAAATCATCTGTAATGGCTTCTCCGTTAATACATTTTCCGCCCTGACCGAATTTAATTTCGATAATAATCTTATTTCCGTATTTCTGACAGATATAATCCAGCGTTTCATTGTCGTTATATATATCATCATAATTTAATTGGACAATGACGCCGCCATATCCCTGGTCATATCGCAAAAAGGCTTCGACCATTTTTTCCGTTCTGGGTGAAGAAATGACTTTTCCCTTTTTCACCTCAAGCTCCGGATCCATATTCATGGCATTTTCACCGATGACCAGCGTATATCCCAATAAAGCCGCCGCATAGGCATAGGAATTCCAATATCGGCTGACCACATTCAGCGCCGCTCCCATATTGATAGGAACCAGACATTTTGTTTTTCTGATATTTCCAAATTCAGTACTTACATCCACATTCGGCGTCAGAAACTGCTGCGGAATCCGATGTTTTGAATCGGAATTTTTCACACCGAGAAGTCTGCCCTGTATTTTAAGCGCATTATAGCTTATCAACGATTCCCGGGTATTATCGCTTCCATAGGTCACTGTCCCTACAGGCTCCTGAGTATAGAGCATCCTGCGTCCTCTGGTTGAGGCCATAAAGGTTTCACACTGTCCCCGACAGTCCATACGGCATTGCATACATAAACCGGATTCACAGGGCGTACCTCTGTTTACAGCCGCTGTAATTTCATTCGTTTTCCGTATCATTTTACCCTCCCGTCACTGTCTGAAATATCTTTCAAAGATTTCAACATAAAGAGGGATGGAATTCAAAAATTCTTCAACCACTATGTATTCATTAGGCATATGGGCCATACTCATATCTCCCGGCGCGAAGATGACCGAAGGAATCCCGGCATCAGTCAGGAAAAACATATCTGTGGAGGCTTTCATTCCCTGAGGTTCAAAAGGATATCCCTTTTCTTTTAAAGTCTTCTGCACCGCCTGAACAATTTCCTCCGATTCATCCGTCAATGCGGCGCCTTTCACATTCAGACACTTATCCATCCTGTACTCCCCGATTTTGCCCTGCCTCTGCAAATCCGCCAGTATGTTTTCAATCTGTTTCTTTGCGTCCTCCAGACTTTCTCCCGGCCCTAATCTCCGATCCAGCTGGACACTGGCCAAATCCGGAATCACATTGACTTTTTTACCGCCGCTTACCACTGTGACCGCAATGGTCGGCGCCCCGGTAAGGGGATGAACCGACAATGCCAACTGTTCATTTAACTTTTCAATTTCCTGTATAAAATGAGAGGCGTAATACACGGCGTTTTTTCCAAGATAGGGTTCACTTGAATGTGCCGTCTGTCCAATAAAAGAATACTGGGGCCGGTAAGCTCCTCTATGGGCAATGACAACTTCCAGTTTACTCGGTTCACCGACAATGGCGGCATCCGCTTTTCCGCCATGCTCCAGCCAGTATTTTGTTCCGATGCCGGAAGCCTCTTCACCCATGACGCCGCAAAATTCAATGGTTCCATTTAAATCTTCTTTGTTTATCTTTTTAAAAATAAGGAGCGCTATCAACATGGCGATCAGCCCGCCCTTGTCATCTGTGGAGCCCCTTCCATAAAGGCGCCCATTCTTTATCACCGGTACAAAGGGATCCGAATCCCACGGAATTTCTCCCGGGGCAACCACATCCATATGGGCATTAAGCAGCAGTTTTTTTCCGCCCTTTCCAAAATCATACCTTCCGATGACATTGCTGCGTCCTGCTTCAACTTCCTGCAAATGGACGTCAATCCCGTTTTTCTCCAGTATGTCTTTCAAATATCCGGCAAGCGCGTCTTCCTGTCCCGGAGGATTCGTCGTATCAAAAGATATTGCTTTTTCTAAATAAGAAATATATAATTCATGGTTTTTAGCAACCTGAGCTTTTGCAATCTCATAAAATGATAAGGCTTCCATCTGTTTTCACCTCAATTTTTCAAGTAAATATATATGTCACTGCTTTAGAATCCGGCAAGTTTATAGTAGGTATCGTCGACCATTGGCTCAACATCTAAATCTTCTGTCAAAATACCATTTTCCAAATCGAATTCGATGGTCGATTTTAAATCAGCCTTAATGGACTCCGCATCTAAAGTCAAACCAAAATTCATCGTATCATAGTAGCTGGCCGCATCTTCCACCTTCGGAAGTCCAACAGCTTCCGCAAAAATTTCCATGGCCTCTTCTCTGTTATCCAGGAGCCAGTCAATCGAACGCTTTGCAACTCTTAATACACGGGCCGTCGTATATGGATACTTTTGTGCAAATTCATTGTCCACGACAATAATATTGTGGGACGTTTTATATTCTTCGGCATAATCAATGATTTCCGCGACATCTTTAACTTTCTCATAGTTGGCCAGACTGATAACCCCGGCGTCTGCCTCTCCTGCCAAAATTGCTGTGACGATATCCGCATTGGATAAATTGAAAATCTCCACATCATCTTCCGTCAAACCATTTTGCTGCAATGCGTTAAGGAATGCGTTATGTCTGTAACTTCCGATAGTGACGGCCACACTATGTCCTTTCAAATCTGCCACGTTTTCTATACCTAAATCTTTTCGTACAACAAATGGATAGGAATGGTCATTAATCGCAAATTCTGCGATACATGAAATGTCGGCTCCGCTGGAACTGTAGTTAATCAATGGATCCAGACCTCCAATACCAAACTGAACGCCGCCTGCGGTCACCGCTTCAAAAACCTGAGGTCCGCCGCTGAAAGTCTGAATCTCTACCGAAATATTATCTTCGTCAAATTCTTCATCAAAAAAACCTTTAGCAGCTGCAATTTTCCAGATATATTGGTCTGTCTGATGGTCTCCGATAAGGATTTGCAAATCACCGTCGATTTCCGCCTCAGACGCGGCTTTCAGTGCATCCTCCACCGCCGCATCCTCTGCCGCCGTTTGTGTTTCAGAACTGCTTTCAACCGGGACCTCCGATTTCTGGTCAGTTTCACCGCTCTTGTCGGATGAACCGCACCCTGCCAACAATCCCGGAACTGTAATTCCTACTAAAAGTAACGCTAATATTTTTCTTCCTCGTTTTAACATCTTTTCTCCTCCTCTTAGATAAAAAAAGGCCACAAATCACGATTTTCCCACCCTCATCGGGTATATCGCAACTTGTGACCTCCAGCCGTCTGGTCAGCCTTCTATTTCCTACTTCTCTTGTAAGTTTAATATGTTTAATACACATATTACATCAACCGCCAGAAAATGTCAACATTATTTTGTATTAAAATATTACTTCCAGCAATTTAAATATAATCATAGTAACTACAAAAGCAATCGAACCTGATATAAGTATTTTTAGAATATCCTGATACGGCCGTTTTGCTTCCTCTTGCTTTTGCGCAATCTCGTCCAGACGTTCTCCATTACAGAAGGCAAGAATTTCCTTATAAGTCTGAATATTATTCCGCTTTTTATAAGCTTCCACTTTATAGGCAAAGACCATCGTAATAACAAAAAGCACAAATGTCATTCCTATTCCGTAAATCCCTAAAAAGTAAGCCAGCGGTGCCGCTGTTATCACCGTGCCTATAAGTAAGACTGAAAAAACGGCGCCATAAAAATTAAATTCCTGAATCTCTTTTTTGTTTATTTCCTCTCTCATCATCTCTAAATCTCCTTTAATCAATTGATCCAGAGATATATTAAATAATGAACTCAACAATAGCAGGCTGTGGATATCCGGATAGCTCTTGCCTGTCTCCCAATTGGAAATTGTCTGCCGGGTGACATATACCTTTTCGGCCAATTCCTCCTGAGATAAATTCAACATCCCACGATATTTTTTTATTTTCTTGTTCAGCTCCATGATTAATTACCTCCTGACCTGCTTCAAGCATAAGCTATTCTTCCTATTTCGTCTATCAAAGAGACTTGACATCGGGCCAAATTGCCATGTCAAATCCTTTTGACATCCCCTGTTTTACAGGTTTTAGCAGCCTGCAGGCTTGCATGTTCCTTCAAATCTGATTACAATATTAATGATTCACTTATATAAAGTCAAGAAGGATAAATAAACATGAAGGGGAGGTCGGCGTATGTTTATCAATGTGGGCGCACGAACAGATATCACAAATTATTACAGCGAATGGCTGATGAACCGAATCCGTGAGGGCTGCGTTTTGTCCAGAAATCCTTTTGCACCGAATAAGGTGTACCGATACGCACTCTCTCCCAACGTGGTAGACTGCATTCTGTTCTGCACAAAAAATCCGGAACCCATACTGGATAAAATTGACGAGATTCGTTCAAGAGGCTTCCACGTTTTCTTTTTTGTGACCATCACAAGCTATGGAAAGGACATTGAACCTGGAGTGCCGGACTACCATCAAGTGATTAAAAGCTTTCAACAGCTTTCATCGATTGTAGGAAAAAATAATATTTGCTGGCGATACGACCCGATTTTCATTGCAGAAAAATATGGCATCGAACATCATATGAAGTGCTTTGAAGAAATGGCCAGAGAAATAAGCCCCTGCACGAATTTTTGTATTTTTAGCTTTGTACAAATGTATCAAAAGCTGGCCTATACTTTTCCCGAGCTGCGCCCTGTATCTGAAAAAGACAAGAAAATTCTATTAACGGAAATGGGAAAAATTGCAAAAAAATACCATCTCCGTCTGCAAAGCTGCGGAGATGGCAATGATTACACCGCCTATGGTATCGCCCGTTCCGGATGTATCACAGCGCCTATAATAGAAAAGGCTATTGGCCAGAAATTAAAATCTATCCGTCCAAAACCATTCCGACAGGGCTGCGGCTGTCTGCCCTACAGTGATATTGGCGCCTATAATACCTGTCCCAGCGGCTGTCATTACTGCTATGCCACAAAGGATACAGCTCTGGCCGCCGAAAGCTGGCGCAGACACAATCCCTTCTCTCCCCTTTTAAACGGAGAACTGCTTCCGGGAGACGAAATTATCCAGGCAAAGCAGGAAAGTTTCCTTGAACCCTTCGTACAGATGCGGCTGGATTTATAATTTTTTATCTTCTAATCCAAATGGAAATCAGGGTACAAATTAAAATAATATTCATAACAATGGCAATAACCCTCGGAAATTTCCTCTCCGGTCCTTTTTCCCAGGCGCTTTGCTCAAAAATCCCATCGTCGCTTCGGTGTTTTTTATATTGAAACCCGTCGATTACATAATGCCATCCCGAATCATCGGTATAAACATCCACCTCCGGCGAGCCCAACACCTCGAAAACCGGCCATGAATAAGGCTCGCTGAGAATCTGTCTCGGAGCATAGCTTATATTATCATAAATTTCGATAACCAATCTGTATTCATATTCCTCGTGAACTCTTCCCTTGGCAGTCACCTTCCGCTGCATCTGCCGTTCATAACTGATAATGCGTCCCTTTTCCGGTGAGCGATTCATCGCCTGCCGATGAAGCTTACGATAATAAAATGCTTTTTGTATTTTTTGAACGGAGATCACTGCGGGCATCATACCGGCCACAAGAAATACCAACAGCGACGGCGCCAGCCCTCCTGAGGCCAAAATATTTTGAAGGAGACTTGAGTACCAGACCAGACAAAATAAAATCAAAGTCCCCGCCCCATCCATACTTTCCTGTTTTGTTCTTATCTTTCTTCGCATCTTCTCCTACTGCCTCCGTCACATCAATCCATAATCGGATGCTTCAACCTTAAGTACAAAATAATTTCGATTCACTGTCAACAAACCTTCCCTCTGCATTTTACTCAATTCATTGGACATGGCGCTCCGGTCCACACTCAGATAATCGGCCAACTGCTGACGATTAAAAGGAATCGTAAACTGTAAACTTCCCTGTCGGGCCGCCTGATAGGATAGATAAGAAAGAAGCCGTCCCCGAATGGACTTCGGCGCTGTGTGAAATATACGTCGGGAAAGATTCAGGTTTTTCTGTGCCGAAATGGCCAGAAGATTTTGTATCAGCCGCCCCCAGCCAGGGTTCGCCCCGGAACTGCTTTGAATCCCCTGCCCAACATTTAAAAAAAGAATATCCACCGCCTCTGACGCAACAACACTGACCATCATCGGCTCTCCTGAAATACAGGCATAAGTCTCCGCAAATACCTGTCCCGGACCGATATTGTCCAAAATACTTTTATTTCCCCAAACATCGTCATTTTCAATATTCACATGACCGGACAACACAAGGCCCAGAGATTGAGTCACATCACCTGCCTGAAAAATCACGTCCCCCTTTGAAAAATGCCGTTGCTTTACGTCGAGGCTATCCAGCATATTTTCAATATCTTCTTCAGACATTTCCCGAAACAAAACCGTTTTCGACAAAAAATTCAAATCCAAGTTTTTTCTCCCTTCGTTGTTAAAACAACATACTTATTGTTGTTATTGTATTATACTGTCTCCATGAAGTCAATAAACATCTATCTATGAGGAGGATATCGATATGATTCGTAAAATTATAAACATCAATGAAGAAACATGTAACGGCTGCGGTCTCTGCGCCCAGGCCTGCCATGAAGGAGCTATCGGCATGGTGAACGGCAAGGCAAAACTATTAAGGGATGATTACTGTGACGGCCTGGGCGATTGTCTTCCTGCCTGTCCGACAGGCGCCATCTCCTTTGTTGAACGTGAAGCTGCCGCTTATAATGAAGCCGCCGTTATGGAAAACAAAAAGAAACAACAGACTGGGGCCGAAAAGCCTCTGGCCTGCGGCTGTCCAGGAAGCCAATCCCGGCAAATTCGACGGGAAAATGTCTCTGACCCTCTATCTCAGCCCCATCACCAGGAAGAGGCCCCTGCCGCTTTATCCCAACTTCGCCAGTGGCCGGTTCAAATCAAACTGGCTCCGGTAAACGCTCCTTACTTTAACGACGCCCACTTACTGATTGCCGCAGATTGTACCGCCTATGCCTATGGCAATTTCCATCAGGACTATATCCGGGGTAAGATTACGCTGATTGGCTGTCCAAAACTGGACGAAGGCGATTACAGTGAAAAGTTGACTGAAATCATCAGGAACAATGATATAAAAAGTCTCACCATCGTCCGAATGGAAGTCCCTTGCTGCGGCGGCATTGAACGGGCCGCTATTACCGCTTTAAAGAACAGCGGTAAATTCATTCCATGGCAGGTCGTCATCATCTCCACCGACGGTCGTGTGCTTAACAAATAGACAGACACATCAAAAAGGCTGCGGAAACAGCTAAACTCTAGTTGCTTCCGCAGCCTCATTTTTAATATAAAGGCAAATGCCCTGTAATCGGATCTACTTTTTCCGCCGACTGAGGTTCCAATGCCAGACATGTATAGGTCGGCTCTCCATGAAATTCCGTCATCCCCGCATCACAGATCAGAGCAGAAATAATTCCTGCCTCCTTGGCCTGACGATCAATCTCGAGAAGTTCCTCTTCCGAATCCACATAAACGCAGATTTTCGCAACTCCCTTGTCAAACCATTCACTCAACGGGGTCGGCTCCTGACCGGAAGTTTCCAACCGGATGCCATCTCCCACTGTCCGCACCTGAGACAGCCTGTTTTCGTGTTCCAATGCCATCAATACAGCGGTCACGCAGGCGTGTCCCGCCTGCGCCGCAATTTTACCTTTACGCATTTTTAAGTCCCGCCGTACAACAATCATCTGTTTCGATTGATACATAACCGCCTCCAATGCTTATCATTTAAATTCATATCTATATTCGCCCGTAGCCGGATCATAAGTCAAACGGCTATGCGCCCCTTCAAGAACTACCGGTTCCGCCTCGACTGCCGGAATCTCTACCGTTGCCGCATCCGCTGTCGTTTTTATGTCTTCGACTGGCGTCTCTGCAACCGGTGTTTCTACGGTTTCCACTTCCGCCATGGCTTCTTCGATAACTTCCGTATCTAACTGAATCGTATCTCCGGCTCTGTCCTGTACTTCCGTATTCTGAACTGCCGATACAGGCGCTGCTGCCTTCAACGTCTGACTCTCTTTTTCAGACACTCTGGCATAAACCTTTTCCATATCTTCTCTATCATCATCGTCCCATCCGGCGGCAACGGTCTGACGTTCAGAAATTAATTTTGCCGCCATAATAATGCCCATGATAATGGCTGCCGCTGCAATAACAAGCAAAACCCATCGAATTGGAAAACCGGACGTATTATTCGTTTGAACGACAGGCGTTTTCAAATTTTCACTTTCCGCCGCTTCTGTTTCCGTCTCCCGGACGCTTTCCTGATTTTCTGTTTCCCGCGTTTCTTTGTTCTCTTCCGTTTCTTTTACGGACCCGTCAGTACTCTCACTTACATTATTATTAACTGTTCCGGCCATCGCCGCCGGGACGCCGTAATATACTGTTCCTATCCCATTGTTTTCGGAAACATAACCGCTTCCGTTGCTGCTGGCCGGACTGTTTCCTGTGCCACTGCCGCTCATATCGGATGTTCTTTGTGCATAATTGACTGTCACCGTTGCCTGAGTGTAATTCCCGGCCCTATCCCTCACAAGAACCGTATAATCTCCGGCTTCCGTTACCGTATGAATTGAATTGCCGGTCCAACTGACGCCGCCATCCCATGAATAAGGCTGATCCGCCAGGCCGGAATGAGCATCCGATGCACTTGCAGACAATCTCAGACTGCCGCCTTCACCTTCATACAATACGCCGCCATCGACAATACCCAGCCGGACAGCCGGTTCGGATTTATCAATATTATCTACTGTAATACTCTGTTTTGTCGTATTTTCCAGAGCATCCCGAACTACAAAATCAATGGTCGTATTTTCTTCAACTGTAACAAAATTATCTGTTGTCCAGGTTTTTCCCCCATCAAAAGAATAGGCGCCCTCCGGATGAAGTCCGGAGCCTTTGGCTTCTTCAGCAATTTCGCCGTCCATTTTCTCCGTATCATCCTCTGCTTTCTGATAATCTTCACACTCAACTGTTATTTTTACAGCACCGCTGGTCCATTCGGATACGTCTTTAGTCACGCTGACAATTTCAGGCCCTGTCGTATCAATATTCTGTACATCCACCTGAATATCCTCTGCCGTCAGCCCGCTTCCCTCTGGCAACTGGATTGTCACCGTATAAATGCCATTTTCCTTCACCGTATATGTCTTTCCGGTCGAAACAGTGTCATCCTGATCTTCCCGCCATAAAAATGAAATTTCCGGAAGTGTTTTTCCACTGTCCGGAACAGCTGAAGCTGTCAAGATAATCTCTTTTGCCCATTCCTCCGTATCTTTTTCACAGCCAAACACCCCGGCCTGCTGATTCTTTGTATCCTTGATCGGCTGACTATACCCTGCTTTTTCCGCACCATATACAATTGTCGGTACGGCCAGAGCCATGATCAAACCGACTGTCGCAATTCTTTTAACCGCTGCCATTTTTGATTGTGCCTCCTGATTGTCTGTATTTCTTCACATTTATATATAATAACACCAGGGGTAGGGGGTAGGTCAAGCAAAAAATCTCATTTTTGTAACATTTTTTTAATTTTTATGAAATATAGTTAATTATTACTTAAAATTCATTTTTCAAACTCCGGGTGAAAAGGGATTCCAATGCTTCAGATGGTTCACGTCCCTCATAAAGAACTTCATAAACTGTATGACAGATTGGCAGTTCCACATGATATTCCTTTTCCAGTTTCATCAAAGCTTTTACTGTAAAATAGCCTTCTGCCAGATCATCACTTTCTTTTCCCTGGACAAATAACTCGCCAAAACGCCGATTATGACTGAACTCAGAAAAAACTGTGGCCTCATAATCTCCAAGATGGCACAGACCATAAGCTGACAATTCGTTACCGCCCATCGCCTTGATCAGTCGGGCAACCTCCCGTGTTCCCCTTGACATCAATGCTCCTTTTAAGGTGGATAAGTGAAAACCATCCAACATTCCCGCCGCAATACCGATAACATTCTTCGCAGCGCCGCCGATCTCATTACCGATCAAATCCTGACCATAATAAAAACGAATCAATGAACTGGAAAATTCCTCCACAAGCTGAGACTTTGTCTGTTCATCCGAACTGTCTATGACCATACAATTCGGTATACCGTTGGTAAACTCCTGGACATGTCCCGGTCCCAACCAGACGGCCACCGAATTCGATTCATCCAGATTTTCTTCGGCAATCTGGGACAATCGCCGTCCTGTTTCAATTTCAATACCTTTCATGCAGAGAACTATTTTCTTTTTTCTCAATTTCAAAACTTTCAGTTTCTCCATCAGTTTTTGAAGGCCCTGAGAATTAATGGATATAACAACGACATCGGACTCAGCCGCAATGGATAAATCGGTCGTTAATCCAACCGTCTCCGGCAAAGTCAGCAAATTATTTTTCCTCTCTTTTAAAAAACGCTGCATATGGGCGGAAGTTTTTCTCCCATATAAAAACACCTGATGTCCGATAGAATCCAGATACCAGGTAATAAACGAGCCCCACCGCCCGCAGCCAATCACTGTAATCTTCATCTCTTCGTCTCCTCCATACAATGATATATTATAAAAATAAAATGAGCGTGATGTCATACATCACGCTCTCTATTCTACATGTTTTCCAATAATTTGTCTACACTGACGAGCTTGACACAAAGAATAAATAAATCAACAGCCAGGCTCAGCTCATCTATCGAAGGATATGTCGGTGCAATACGGATATTACTGTCCTTCGGATCTTTTCCATAAGGGAAAGTTGCTCCGGCTCCGGTCATTACAACACCGGCCTCTTTTGCCTTGGCAACAATAGCCTTTGCACAGCCTTCCATGGAATCAAAGCTTATGAAATAGCCGCCGATCGGGCGAAGCCATTCGCCGATTCCAAGCCCTGTAAGTTCTTTATCCAGCTTGTCCAGAACAAGTTCAAACTTCGGACGGATGATTGCTGCATGCTTCATCATGTGAGCACGCATTCCGTCAATGTCCTTAAAGAAACGTACATGGCGAAGCTGATTCAGTTTATCATGACCAATCGTCTGAATGGTCAGCTGCTTCTTAATATCTTCCAGATTGGCTTTCGAAGCGCCAAGAGCGGCCACACCGGAACCAGGGAAGCTGACCTTTGAAGTGGATACAAATTTATAAGCCAGATCCGGATTCCCGGCCTTACGGCATTCATCCAGAATCTCCAGAATATTATCCTGCTTATCGTCATATAAATGATGGATACAATAAGCATTGTCCCAGTATAAACGGAAATCCTTTGCTGCCGGTTTTAAACGGGCAAAACGGCGGATCGTTTCATCAGAATAGCTGATTCCCTGTGGATTCGAATATTTCGGTACACACCAAATACCTTTGATCGCTTCATCCTCCGATACCAGTTTTTCTACAATATCCATATCCGGACCTTCCGGTGTCATCGGAACATTGATCATCTCAATACCAAAATATTCTGTAATGGCAAAATGTCTGTCATATCCCGGTACAGGACAGAGAAATTTCACCTTGTCAAGCTTACACCATGGCGTATTTCCCATGACGCCGTGAGTCATCGAACGTGCTACCGTATCATACATAACATTCAAACTTGAATTTCCGTAAACGATGATATCTTCCGCCCGGCATTCCATCATGGATGCCATCAATTCTTTTGCTTCCGGCAGACCGTCCAGATTCCCGTAATTTCGGCAATCCAAGCCGTCGGCTGCGGTTAAATCTGCCCTGCTGTGGAAAACATCCATCATTCCCATGGATAAATCCATCTGCTCTGATGACGGCTTACCTCTGGACATATCCAGTTTCAATCCCTGGGCCTTAAATTCATTATAAGCCTTTTCCAATTCGGATTTCAATGCTAAAAGTTCTTCCTTACTCATCTGACTGTAAGCTTTCATGTGTCATTTCCTCCCTGTCGCTTTATCAATGTTAAATTATACACCAAAGTTAATTCTGTGACAAGAAATCTCTGCCACTTTATTAAATTACAGCATTTTACCCAATTTTCCGTCTCTGGAAGACAGATGTCCGTCAATTTTACAACAAGATTTATTTTATAAAATATTTTTAAATCTTATAAGCGCATCCTTCAAAACACTTTTCGGGCAGGCGATATTGATTCTCTGGAATCCTTTACCTTCCTCCCCAAACATGCTTCCGCCATCCAGCCACAATTTCGCATCGTTCAGCACCTTATTATTCAGTTCATCATCCGAATAACCAAGCTCCCGGCAATCCAGCCAGATTAAATAAGTTCCCTCCGGCTCCACCAGACGGACGCCCGGCAATTCTTCCCGGACAAAATCCCTGACAAGAGAAAGATTCTCGGCCAGATAAGCCTTTAGTGCATCCAGCCACGGCCGGCCATATCTGTATGCGGCCTGAGCTGCATAGATACCCATCATATTAGGACTCATATATCCTGTCCGGTTCAAAGCAATGATAAACCGTTTTCTCAATTCCGGATTTGAAATAAATATATTGGAAATCTGAAGTCCGGCCAGGTTGAAGGTTTTACTCGGTGCAGTACATATAACTGAATGATCGGCAAATTTTTCTCCCAGAGATGCATATACCGTATGTTCATGCCCGCTATAGGTAAAATCGCAATGGATTTCATCCGAAACTATGACAACGCCATAGGCCTGACAAATTTCTCCCATATGAATGAGTTCCTCACGGGTCCACACCCTTCCTACAGGATTATGCGGACTGCACATGATAAATAATCTGACATTATTTTCTCGAATTTTATTTTCAAAATCATTAAAATCAATGACATATTTTCCGTCTTTATAACAAAGAGAATTTCTTACGACTTTCCGTCCGTTGCGCTCAATAGATCTGGCAAAAGGATAATATACTGGTGTTTGGATCAGAATGGCATCCCCTGGCTCCGTCAATCCTCGAATTGCTGTGGAAATACCAAACACGACGCCAGGCACCTTTATCATCCATTTTTCTTCCGGACGCCATGCGAAGCCATTTTCAAACCAGTCGGCTACCGCTTCATAATAATCGCTCTTTGTATCCGTATATCCATAAATTCCATGCTCTGCCGCCCGAATTAAAGCTTCACGGACTTCTTTCGGAGATTCAAAATCCATATCTGCTACCCAAAGGGACATCACATCCTCCGGCTTATGAAATTCATTCATAAAATCATATTTCAAACAATTGGTATTCTTTCGATCGACAATTTTATCAAAGTCAAAGCTCATATTGTATAATCCTCCCAAAAGTTCCGAAGCAAAAAAGGGATATCCCTCATCTTACGACTTTGGATATCCCCCACTGCTCAGTTTTTATTTACTGAATAGCATGTACCGGACAAACTTCTTTACAATGACCACAGTTTGTACATTTATCGTAATCAATTGTAGCATTGAAGTTTGTTACGGTGATAGCGCCAGCTTCACATTCTTTCTGACACTTCATACAACCGATACAACCAACTTTACATGTTTTTCTTGTCTCAGCACCTTTGTCTTTATTGACACAACGCACATGCTGTGTGAATTTCAAAGGTTCGATAATAATGATATGCTTTGGACAAGCTTTTGCACAAAGTCCACAACCTACGCAGAGGTCTGGGTTTACAGTAGCAAGACCGTTGCAGACTGTAATTGCATTTTCAGGGCAGACAGCAGCACAATCGCCGTGACCAAGACAACCATACTGACATGCGCTGTCACCGCTCCACATAAGGCTTACAGCCTGACATGTATCGATGCCATGGTAGTCAAGTTTCTGGTTTACAGAATCACATGTACCTGCACACTGGATAATAGCAACTTTTTTCTCCATAGAACCCGCAGAAACACCTAAGATTTCTGCACATTCTGCAGCAACGTCCGGACCACCTGGAGAACACAGACCGACTTCAGCAGATCCCTCTGCCAAAGCAGCTGCATAACCGGAACAGCCGGCAAAACCACAGGCACCACAGTTAGCGCCTGGCAATACGCCTACAAGAGCTTCCTCTGTCTCATTTACCGGTAC
>CATZYB010000006.1 GCA_958426095.1 uncultured Lachnospiraceae bacterium | reverse complement strand
ACCATGGACCCGGGTAGGGATAACCGTTTCAGGGGAGGTTGCGGTTCCGAAAAATCTTTGGGTGCCCATTGGGACAAATGTCCAGGATATTATTGACTATTGCGGCGGAAAGGATTCAGAAGCGGTGATCCTTTGCGGCGGACCTCTGGGCGGACGTACGGTGGACGGACCAAATACCTGGGTGACGCGGGAGACCTGCGGACTTCTTGTGCTGAGGCCGCCGGAAAGTTTGATCTCACCCTGTATCCATTGCGGACTGTGCCGGGAGGTTTGCCCCCAGGGTTTGATGCCGGATCAAATTGAAGCCAAATACCTGGATGGCGGCGAAGTTCCGGAGAATCTTAGGGCTTCTGAGTGTATTAAGTGCGGGCTTTGTTCCTATGTGTGTCCTTCGGGGAGACGTCTGACCGAGTATATTGACCAGGTAAAAAAAGGCCGGACCAGGGAAAAATCTCTGAAGCATCCGGAAAAAAACCGAGGCGATTATATTGATATTCCGACAGACAGAAAAATTTTCAGACGGTTAAAGCCGCTGGAACGCCGGAGTGAAAGCGCTCCGCATATCCATCGCCGGGGAACGATCTGCGATGTGATGAAACACAGCGTTATTGGCCTGATCCCGTTGATCGGAGCAGCTTTTTATCAACATTCCGGGCAAAGCGTACATCTGGCCGGAATGCTGATCGTCGGCGCTGTCTGCGCTCTGCTTTCCGAATATTTCTGGCAGACTTTGCGAAATGAATATGTGTCTGTTCGGGACGGTTCGGCATTTTTTTCCGGTCTTTTTTTAGCGTTGTTATTTCCGCTGGAAACACCGTTGTGGAAAGTGGCGTTGGCTGCGATAACAGCTATTCTTGCGGGAAAACAGGCTTTTGGCGGGATTGGAAGATCCCCTATTCATCCGGTCATTGTGGGGAAATTACTATTTTCACCCTTTGAACTGCCCTTTATTGAAAATTTATGGCCCTTCGCCCTTTTTTCGCTGGTATGGATGTGTCTCAGAAGAATGTGTCCGGCGGCCTATCCGCTGGCGTTTTTAGCAGTTTTGGGTGTCGGAAGGCCGGAAAATCTATTGTCCGCTTCGCTGCTTTTATGTGCAGCCTATTTAATATGGAGCTATGAGACGATGCCGCCATCCAGGGCAGGGAGGTGGACCTTTGCTCTGGCCGTCGGAGTGCTGACTCTTTTGTTTCAATTTTTGGGAATTGGAACAAGCAGCGTATTTTTTGCCGTGGCCTGCATGGATCTGGCCGTCCCGCTTTTGGAATTTCCATCTGTGAAAAGAATCTGAAAAGTCTTGCCTTTTTTACAGTGACCACCTATAATATTAATGATATTGAATGGAGGAAGTCATGGAAGAAAAACGGCAGAGAGCAAGAAAAATAGAAGTTCCGGAAAGGAATCTTTCAAATAGAAAAAAAGTGACGGGGACTCGTAATGGAAACAGGTCGAAAACTTCGGGAAAAAAGCGCACGGCGGCAAGGCAGAGAAAACGTCGTCCGAGGAATATAGCGGGACGGGTCGTACAGGTACTTTTGGTCATTGCCCTGATCTGCGTACTGTTTTTTGTGATACGGAATTTTGGTGAGGGCAATAAATTAAATAATAAGGGTCTGGAGGCCTATGAGCAGGCAGATTATGAGACGGCCAACGCTTATTTTACAAAAGCCATTGAATATGATGGCGGTAACGGCGAATATTATATGAATCAGGGCATGGCCCGAAGTGAACTGAAGCTTTACGATGACGCTATGGCATCTTTTAATAAGGCATTGGAATTGATGAAGCGGGATAAGGATATACAGCTTGTACATCGTGCGATGGGTATATCTTTGTTGTATCAGGGAAAATATGATGAGGCGTTAGAATCCTTCGATAAAGCGCTTGACGGTAAGGATAGCCGTTATTCGGCAACGGAAATCGATATTTTGTATTACAAAGCAGAAACCCAGGATAAGGCGGGAAAATATGTAGATGCGGTCATGACCTATACCCAGATCGTGGATGCGGAAAAATCTGCGGATGCTTATATGCTTCGGGGCCTGGAATATGTTAAGGTCGGTGACAGCACCAATGCGGAAACAGATCTGCGGGCTGCTATTAAAAAGGATAAAAAGAACTATGAAATTTATCTGGCTCTCTATGAAGCATTGATGAATCAGAATAAGACCGATGATGCAAAAAGTGTACTGAATGAAGCGTTGGAACTCGGAGGCAGCAAGGGCGCCGATCTTGTAAATCAGGGAAAGATTTATATGAAATTGGGCGATCTGACGATGGCTGAGGAAAAGCTTCAGAAGGCAATGGACAAGGGTGAAGTATCGGCAAATCTTGCCATGGCAGAGCTTAATGTGTTAAAGACGCCGAGCGACTATACACTGGCCTGTCAGTATTTTGAAACTTATCTGGCAGCGGTAACCAATGATGCCGAAGCCTATAACAAATATGGCCTGTGCCTTATGGACATGGAAGATTACGCAAAAGCGGAAATGATTTTTACCCAGGGCGTGGCTTTGAACAACCGTTTACTGGACCGGACAGTTTCTAAAAACCAGATTGCGGCGGCAGAGCGGGCAGGAAACTGGGAAAAAGCGCTGGAATATATTAATGTATACCTTGAAAAATATTCGGATGATTCAGATGCTGTGAGGGAAAAGACGTTTATTCAGACACGCATTCGATAGAAACGGTTATAGGAGCAGTAGCATGGCAGAGATATATGAAACAAAAAAAACGACGGAACGGGTCATTCTGGTGGGCGTTTCCTTTCAGGAAGGGGACGATACGCTGCAGTCTCTGGACGAGCTTTCAGAGTTGGCCTCCACAGCCGGGGCTGTGACTGTCGGGAAATTGATCCAGAATCGGGAAGCGCCCCATCCGGGAACCTATCTTGGTAAAGGCAAGATTGAAGAGTTAAAAGAATTAATTTGGGAAGCGGATGCAACGGGGATTATCTGTGATGATGAATTATCTCCGGCTCAGTTGGCAAATCTGCAGGATATGCTGGACACGAAGGTGATGGACCGGACGCTGATCATTTTGGATATCTTTGCCCAGCGGGCGTCTACCAGAGAGGGAAAGATTCAGGTTGAACTGGCTCAGCTTCGTTACCGTTCGACACGTCTGACCGGACTTGGACGGTCTTTATCCCGTCTGGGCGGCGGTATCGGTACGAGAGGTCCGGGTGAAAAGAAGCTGGAGATAGACCGAAGACTCATTCGTGACCGTATTTCCCAATTGAAACAGGAGTTGGAAGCGGTAAAGCGTCATCGGGAAGTCGCAAGACAACAGCGGAGTAAAAACCCGGTGCCGGTGGCCGCCATCGTAGGCTATACCAATGCGGGCAAATCCACATTGCTCAATCAATTGACAGGAGCCAATGTGCTTGAAGAAGATAAATTGTTTGCAACGCTGGATCCTACGACCCGGAATCTGAAACTGGACAGCGGGCAGGAAGTGCTTTTGACAGATACCGTCGGATTTATTCGAAAACTTCCCCATCATTTGATCCAGGCTTTTCGGAGTACGCTGGAGGAGGCAAAATATGCGGATATCATTCTTCATGTGGTGGATGCGTCCAACCCCCAGATGGATATCCATATGCACGTCGTTTACGATACTTTAAATCAGTTGGAAGTCGGCGATAAACCGGTTATTACTCTGTTTAATAAGATAGATTGTCTGGAAGATAGGGATGCGGTCATGAAGGATTTCCGTGCGGAAAAGACATTAAGGATTTCTGCAAAAAAGGACATTGGACTGGATGAAGTCAAAGAAGCCTTAGAGGCAATTTTACGTCAGAGCAAGATGCTTATTGAGAGAGTGTTTGAATACAGCCGCGCCGGAGATATTGCTGTGATCCGGAAGTATGGGCAGCTTCTCGAGGAAGAATACCGGGCTGACGGTATTTTCGTGAGGGCCTATGTGCCGAAAGATGTCTATGCTCAGTTGAAGTTTTAAGCAGAAGCCCAATTCCATTTGAAATTTAACAGATACTTAAAAAAGCCTGATATCGGAGCTGTTTGATGCTTCGTATCAGGCTTTTCTGTGTCATTGTACAAAGAAACGGATCAAAGTGTTTCTGGTACTGTCTTCTGGTTAAATACTTCGAAAATAGAGCTGTTATTCTTTTTGAAGGTTTCAAAAATAACGTCTTCGAGGACATCATCATTGGTAGAATCCATGCCGGAGATCAGATTTTTAATGACGGGAATAAAAGTAAACCACATGATACAACTGTAGAGATTGATACATGTATTATCATGATAAATACGGTTGCACATCTCGTGGCCAATATGATAAATGGTCTTTTCATATCGATGGATATCCGCATCCAGTTCATGGATATACTGATAACCGTACATAGTCAGTTTGGTTGCCAGTTTCTGATGGCTGATAAAGCTTGGATCCTTAATGATCTCATAGTTTTGCTCTTTGGCGATCCGTTCCACAAGCTGATTCAGATATTCACTGTTATTGACATAGGCAATGAGGGAATCCTTATTGATATCTGTTTTCAATATTTTTTCAACTTTGTCAAAGCTCTTATTATATAAAGCGATGTCATAGCGGATATTTTCAAATTCTTCGTCCAGAATTTCGAGAGTGGCCGCCAGGCGGTTCAGTTTGCGCTTGACACTCATCGGCGGTTCATAAAAAGATTTATAGCCCAGTCCGTGTTCTACTTCGGCCCAGGCATGCTGAAGGACTGTACGAATCTGGATTTCAAAACGGATATCCTGAAATTTTTGATATTCAACCAGTTCACAGCGGTTATCGGTAAATTTGACGACCACATGAAGCGAATTATATCCAAACTCGATACGGCTGCTCCGTTCCTTTTTACGCTTGTCCACAATCTCGCAGATTTCAAAGGTTTTCTCCAGGAGGTTCAGAATCGTATCCACATCATTTTCAAAAAGTGTAATGATTCGGACTCCGAGAACATCTGTAATTTCATCCAGATGTGAATATTTATTTTTATACATAACTTTATTTCGAAGCGCTTCTTCCGATTTGATCCGGATGGCCATGTTGGAAATCTTGATATGATTGACTTCCAGCAGGGTGTTGATTATGTCATTCACATCATGTGAAAGTTTTTTGTAAATGTCAATGTTCTGGTAGTATTCAGACATAATCGTTGATAATTGTTCGTTCATAGTATTACTCCGTTCTTAAAATTTTAAGATATATTAGTATTTTATCATATATTTATTAGTTTGGGTAATAAAAAATATGAAGCCAGAATTATAAGGTTTGACGAATATCGGTTGGATATGATACACTTCATCTGAGAAGTTTTTCATGATAGATAGTAAAGATAAATGGATGAGAAAGGGGAAAACCATGAGTTATGCAGATAAATTATTTATAGATATGTGTCAGGATATTTTGGAACACGGATATAGCACAGAGGGGGAGAAGGTCCGCCCAAAGTGGGAGGATGGAAGCTATGCCTATACGATTAAGCGGTTTGGTGTGGTCAATCGATACGATCTATCCAAAGAATTTCCAGCGCTGACACTGCGGCGGACTGCCTTTAAGAGCGCTGTAGATGAGATGCTTTGGATTTGGCAGAAAAAGTCAAATAATGTTCATGAATTGAAAAGCCATATCTGGGATGCGTGGGCCGATGAAAATGGATCCATCGGTAAAGCCTACGGCTATCAGCTTGGGGTAAAGCATCAATATAAAGAAGGAATGATGGACCAGGTGGACCGGGTACTCTTTGATTTAAAAGAGAATCCTTACAGCCGCCGGATCATGACGAATATTTATGTGCATCAGGATCTGCATGAAATGAATCTTTATCCATGCGCTTATAGTATGACCTTTAATGTAACCGATGATAAGTTAAATGCGGTGTTGAATCAGCGTTCGCAGGATATTTTAACAGCTAATAACTGGAATGTGGTCCAGTATGCGGTGCTTCTTCATATGATCGCCCAGGTCAGCGGCCTGAAGGCGGGCGAGTTGGTCCATGTCATTGCCGATGCTCATATTTATGACCGTCATATCCCATTGGTGAAGGAACTGATCTCCAGAGAGACCTACCCGGCGCCGGATTTCTGGATTAATCCGGAAATCAAAAATTTCTATGATTTTACGACAGATGATGTGCGTCTGGATAATTATCAGACCGGACCGCAGATTAAAAATATTCCGGTAGCGGTTTAGGAGGTATGGAAGATGAATATAATCGTAGCTGTGGATAAGAACTGGGCCATTGGTTATCAGAATAAGTTGTTGAACAGTATTCCGGAGGATATGAAGTTTTTTCGGGAGACAACGACGGGAAATGTGGTCGTTATGGGCCGAAAGACCCTGGAAAGCTTTCCGAACGGACGGCCCCTGAAAAACCGGACCAATGTGGTCATTACACGTCAGAAAGACTATGAAGTGCCGGGAGCAGTTGTTGTCCACAGTGTGGAAGAGGCCCTGGAGTATTTAAAGGATTTCAGATCGGAAAACATTTATGTCATCGGCGGGGCAAGCATTTATGAACAGATGCTTCCTTATTGCGATGTGGCCCATGTGACTGTGATGGATTATGCTTATCAGGCGGATACATGGTTTCCGAATCTGGATGAAATGGACGACTTTGTCATAGCGGCCGATAGTGAAGAAAAAACTTATTTTGATCTGGAATATTGTTTTAAAATGTATGTTCGTAAGTCAAAATTGAAAGAAATTGTTGATTTTATGGATTAATGAGACTATAATTGGTTCAATGACGAATATATATACGACGAATGGAGGAATTGTTATGGAAAAGAAAGATATGGACTGGGGAAATATAGGGTTCGCTTACCATACGACAGATCAGAGGTATGTTGCTGATTTTAAAGACGGTCAGTGGCAGGAAGGTTACATGACTGGAGACGCAACGCTTGTGCTTAATGAATGTGCTGGCATTCTGCAGTATTGTCAGGAGATCTTCGAAGGTTTAAAGGCATATACGACAGCCGATGGAAGCATTGTTACTTTCCGGCCGGATTTAAATGCAGAGCGTATGATCGATTCTGCAGAACGCATGGAGATGCCGCCATTTCCTAAGGAAAGATTTATTGAGGCCGTTGAAAAAGTTGTACGGGCCAATGCAGCATGGGTGCCTCCTTACGGAAGCGGTGCGACATTGTATTTAAGACCTTATATGTATGCTTCAAGTCCGGTTATCGGTGTTAAACCGGCAGAGGAATATCAGTTCCGTCTGTTCTGCACACCGGTAGGTCCATATTTTAAAGAAGGCGCAAAACCGATCACTTTATGTGTCAGTGATTTTGACCGTGCCGCACCTCACGGAACCGGTCATATTAAAGCCGGATTAAACTATGCGATGAGTTTGCATGCCAATGTGACAGCTCACGCTAATGGTTTTGATGAGAATCTTTTCCTTGATCCTGGAACACGTACTTATGTTGAGGAGACAGGCGGTGCGAACTTCCTCTTTGTTACAAAAGAAGGAGATATTGTAACGCCGCAGTCTGACTCCATTCTTCCATCGATTACAAGACGTTCCCTCGTATATGTCGCTGAGCATTATCTCGGATTGAAAGTTACTCAGAGAAAAGTGAAACTGTCCGAGTTAAGTGAATTTGCAGAATGTGGTCTTTGCGGTACAGCCGCTGTTATCTCTCCGGTAGGAAAGATCGTAGATCACGGTAAAGATATCTGCTTCCCAAGCGGCATGGACGAAATGGGACCGATCACAAAGAAATTATACGATACATTGACCGGTATCCAGATGGGAACCATCGAAGCGCCGGAAGGCTGGATCCATAAAATTATGTAATTGAATATATATATGAAATAAAAACGTTCTCTGACCAGAGAGCGTTTTTTTTCGTGCAAATGAGAATAAATCCTGTATAAGTATATTGACAAGCGTTGTATATTATACTATAGTGTTCCTGTAAAGAAATACTAATATGGAGTGATAGAATGGATTTAAACGATGCGCTGATGTGTTTTGGTCTGACACGGCAGGAATCAACAATTTATTTAACCCTTCTGTCTGATGGCGCTCTTACCGGCTATGAAGTGGCAAAACGCACAGGTATTTCCAGGTCCAACACTTATACGGCTTTGGCCTGCCTGGTGGATAAAGGCGCAGCCTGGCTTATGGAAGGAACTCCGGTGCGGTATATTCCTGTAGACATTGAAGAGTTCAGTGATAATAAATTAAAGCATCTGGGGAAGATGAAACAGTTTTTACAGGAACAGCTTCCTGTGCGGACAGAAGCTATGGAGGGCTATGTTACAATTCAGGGAGATACACATATATCGGATAAAATCCGGCATATGCTGGAGCGTGCGGCGTATCGGGTATATTTTTCGGGAGAGACCCGGGTGGTGGATATGTATCGGGAAATCCTTGAACGGCGGGCCGCTGAGGGCCTGAAAGTGGTCGTCATTACGAATCCTCCCTATGAACTTTCAAAGGCCAGGATTTACCTGGCGGACAGAAAACCAGGCCAGGTCGGTGTGATCGTGGATTCAGCTACGGTGCTGACAGGGGATGTGGGCAACGGCGAACAGTCAGCCTGTCTGTATTCGGGCAAAAAGAATCTGGTGGATTTGTTTAAAGACTCATTGAGTAATGAAATAAAAATTATTGAATTAACAGGAAGGAATGAATCAAAATGAAAAAAGTCCCTTTTGTGACAAAAGAGCAGTTGGAGGAAATGGTAAAACAATATCCGACACCATTTCATTTGTATGATGAGAAAGGTATCCGTGAAAATGCACGTAAAGTGAATGCGGCCTTTTCATGGAATAAGGGATTTAAAGAATATTTTGCAGTAAAGGCAACGCCAAATCCATATATTTTAAAGATATTAAAAGAAGAAGGCTGTGGTACGGACTGTTCTTCCCTGACCGAACTTATGATGTCTGACGCCTGTGATTTCAGCGGACACGATATCATGTTTTCTTCCAATGCCACCCCGCCGGAAGATTTTGAGATGGCGGCAAAGCTCGGCGCTATTATTAATCTGGATGATTTTACACATATTGATTTTGTAGAAAAAGTTCTCGGCAAGCTTCCGGAAACTATGTGCTGCCGGTTGAATACCGGAGGAAATTTTGAGTTGAGCAACGGTATTATGGATACGCCGGGAGAAGCAAAATACGGCTTTACACGGGAACAGCTGACCGAAGGTTATAAAAAAATGCTGGATAAGGGCGTTAAGCATTTTGGTTTACATGCTTTTCTGGCAAGCAACACAAAGACGAATGAATACTATCCGGCATTAGCGCGGATTCTCTTTAAAACCGCAGTGGAATTAAAGGAAGAGACCGGAGCATCTATTGAGTTTATTAATTTGTCCGGCGGTGTCGGCATTCCTTATCATCCGGATGAACAGGCTAATGACATTATGGCTATTGGAGAAGGTGTGCGTCAGGCTTTTGAAGAAATTCTCGTACCGGCTGGCCTTGGCAATGTGGCAATTTTTACAGAAATGGGACGTTTTATGCTGGCGCCTTACGGACATTTAATTGCAAGAGCGATTCATGAAAAACATATTTACAAAGAATATATCGGTCTGGATGCCTGTGCCTGCAATCTGATGCGTCCGGCCATGTATGGTTCGTATCATCATATCACAGTGGCCGGTAAAGAAGATGCCCCATGCGATCACGTATATGATGTGACAGGTTCTCTTTGCGAGAATAATGATAAATTTGCCATTGACCGGAAACTGCCGAAGATTGATATCGGAGACCTGATTATTATCCATGATACGGGAGCCCACGGCTTTTCCATGGGTTACAATTACAATGGTAAACTCCGTTCTGCGGAAATCCTTCTGAAAGAGGACGGAAGCACCCAGATGATCCGTCGTGCCGAAACTCCGGCAGATTACTTTGCCACCTTTGATTTCAGCCATATTATGGATAAATATTTATAAAGAAGAAAGGGCCCTGTTTTTTCAGGACCCTTTTCTATTATTATTTTGTCTGTTTAAGAATTTCTATTAATTCCGGGATAACCTTATGTAAATCGCCGACGATACCGTAATGGGCCACATCAAAGATCGGAGCGGCCGGATCGGTATTAATAGCGATGATAGTCTCAGAGTCTTTCATTCCAACGACATGAGGTACAGCTCCGGAGATACCGCAGGCGAAATAGATTTTTGGTGTAACCGTTTTTCCTGTTGCACCGACCTGATAATCTCTGGAGATCCAGCCTTCATCCACAGCGCCGCGGGAGGCTGCGATATTTCCGCCAAGGAGACGGGCCAGTTCACGAAGCTTGTCAAAGCCTTCGGCGCTGCCGACGCCCCGGCCTCCGGCGACAAGAATAGAAGCCTCTTCAATATTGGAATCTGCCAGACCGGCGTCTTCAATGAATTTCACAAGGCGGGCTTTGACCGCAGAATCATCGGATGAAAGATTCAGTGTCCGTGCATTGGTCCCAATATCCGGAGCATCTTCTTTTAAAGGAAAGATTCCCGTGGAGAAGGTTCCGATCTGCGGTATTGTATCCAGAGAAACGGAGGCATAAAGTTTTCCGTCGAAAGCCGGGCGTATAAACAGTAAATCCGCATCTGGGGTACGATACATGACATTGGTACAATCCGAAGCGATTCCCAGATTCATTACAGCGCTGAGACCGGCGCTGACTTCCCGGCCCAGAGGTGTAGAGCCAAAGAGTATTGCAGAAGGACCGGCTTCTTCAATGGACGCTTTTAATGAATTAATAATCGTTTCCGGTGAATGATCTGCCGCATCCGGACAAATAACAGGAATTGCATGAGAGCCTGCCTCGGATGCTAACTCTTTCGCTTTAGCCAGCAGTTCAAGGCTGACAAGTTTTGGCTCATTTTCTGACATTTCTATAAATACCCATATATCATTAAATTTTCCCATGATAAATCCTCCTATATTAAATGTCTCTCAAAGAGAATGTCTGCGAGTTTTCTTGCGGATTCTTTTTCGGTCGAGCCCGTGATCTTTATGCCAACTTCCTGCCTGGATGCAGGGAAGAGGGCTTCAATGCGGGATGGCGAATGGATATCTTCTGACGGAATATGTAAATCTTCATTGGACAATACAGAGATCACCGCTTTTTTCGCAGCCATTTTTCCTTTAAGCGTCACTGGCGCCAGTTCATTAGCGTCTTCAGTTACAGAACATATGAGAGGAAAATCAGCCTGCCAAACATCGTAACCATTGCCGGCTTTCTGATGAATTGTAAGACCTTTATCTTCTATATTTATCTGACATGCATTGTTCAGCGATCCAATACCCAGGAGTACAGCAAGTTTAGCGCCAATCTGTCCGGTGGATCCGTCTAAAGAAGCCTGACCGCAGAAGATACAGTCGGCATCCCCGAGATGTTTTATGGCAGCGGCAAGAACTTTTGCTGTGACAAGGGTATCCGCTCCGGAAAAAGCATCGTCTGTGATGCGAACCAGGCGGTCAGCGCCCATGCCGGCCGCTTCACGAAGCTGGGTTTCACAGCTCTCATTACCCATGGACAAAACAGTGACCGTACCGCCGAGACTTTTTTTCAGGTCGATGGCTGCCGATATAGCGTGAGCATCTACAGGATTCATCATGGTTCCTACAGATGAACGGTCTACGGTAAAGGTCTGGTGGTCAATCTTTATATCTGAGATAACAGGAACTTGTTTCATTAAAACATAAATATTCATTTTAATCCTCCTTTGGTTTAAAATAGTAATTATTATTAATATTATAATACATTTTTATAAAAGAATCAATTGAAAAATGCAAATAAGAGTGATAGAATGTAACGCGATATTTTATTTATATTAAAGGAGATTGACAGCAATGGATAATATGACTCGTAATTCAAATTTATTTAAAATGTCCATTCCCATTTTTGTCGAGCTGCTTTTGCAGCTGCTTGTGGGAAATATCGACCAGATTATGGTCAGCCACCACTCTCAGGCCTCGGTAGCGGCCATTGTCAATGGAAATCAGATCATGAATATTATTATTATCACAATGAATATGCTTTGCATGGCTACGACGGTTGTGCTGACCCAGTGTCTCGGCGCGGAGGATGCTTATAAAAGCAATCAGCTCTGCGTGTTGTCTATGTTAGTCATTGGTACGGTCAGCATGATTTCTACCTTCGTGGCTTTATTTTTAAACCGACCGATCTTTGAACTCATGAATATTGATTCGGCCATTCTCCACGAGACCTGTTTATATTTGATGATCGTCGGCGGTTTTTCACTGATACAGGGTCTGTACTTGAATTTTGCGGCGATCTTGCGCAGTCATACCCGGTTAAAAGAAGTTATGGCCGTGTCTATTTTAATGAATGTTTTAAATATTATCGGCAACGCGATTTTGATCAACGGGCTTTTCGGATTTCCGAGACTTGGTATCGTGGGCGCCGCCATATCGACGGTCATCAGCAAAACGATCGGGCTTATTTGCATTTACATTGTTTTCCGTAAATATACAAAGATTGAGCTGAAATTAAAATATTTAAAGCAGGGAAGTAAGGAAATGCTGATGAAGCTTTTAAAAATCGGTATTCCGTCGGGAGCGGAGAATTTCTCCTATAACCTGTCGCAAATCTGCATTTTGAGCGTCATTAATCCTTACGGCGCCGCTGTGACAGCAACGAAAGGTTACTGCAGCCTTCTGGCCAACTTTGCCTATGTCTATGCTATTGCCATTTCGGAGGCGGTCCAGATCGTCATTGGATATCTGCTGGGGCGCGGCCAGATTGAAGAAGTGGAGAAGAAAGTCTGGTGGACACTGAAGATTTCCATCGCCGTCTGTGTCGGTATGATGTTTATCATTTGGATATTCAGTCATTCTGTACTTGGAATATTTACTCAGGATGAAGATATGCTGGCTTTGGGCAGGCAGGTCCTTTTTATTGATATCTTTTTGGAATTTGGCCGGGCAATCAACATTCTTATGACAAAATCTTTGATTTCTGTCGGTGAAATTAAACTGCCGATCTGTGTCGGTATCAGCTTTCACTGGGCAGTGGCCCTGTTTCTGTCCTGGATTTTCGGCGGAGTACTCCACCTCGGGCTGCAGGGCGTGTGGGTAGCTATGGCCATTGATGAATGTTCCAGGGGACTGATCTATTTTGTGAGATTTCGGACAAATAAATGGAAAAAGAAGTACATACCTGCAGTATAATAAAAAACATCTGCCGAAAATTCCCTTTCAAGGAATAAGAGGCAGATGTTTTTTTTGTGATTTTATTTGCGGTTCGCACGCATACGCATCTTTGTATCAAGGATTTTTTTACGCATACGGATGCTCTTTGGAGTTACTTCAACAAGCTCATCATTTTCGATGAAGTCAAGGGCTTCTTCCAGGCTCAGGATTCGAGGCGGCGTCAGTTTAAGGGCGTCGTCGGAACCGGAAGCGCGGGTATTCGTCAGATGCTTGGCCTTGCAGACATTCAGTTCGATATCGTCTCCCTTAGGGTTCTGACCGACGATCATACCGCCGTAAACTTTTTCGCCAGGGCCAACAAAGAGGGTTCCGCGGTCCTGAGCATTAAAGAGACCGTAGGCCAGCGTTTCTCCGGATTCAAAAGCAATCAGGGAACCGGTCTGGCGGTAAGCGATATCGCCCTTGTATGGGCCGTATTCATTGAAAAGCGTATTTAAGATACCATTACCTTTAGTGTCTGTCAAAAATTCGCCTCGATAGCCGATGAGACCACGGGATGGAATGTTGAATTCCAGACGGGAATAACCGCCGCTGGCTTTGGACATACCGATAAGTTCACCTTTACGGAGACTCAGTTTTTCGATAACGATACCGGTGAATTCATCCGGAACATCAATAACGGCTGTTTCCATAGGTTCTAACAGTTTGCCGTTTTCATCTTTTTTATAAATAACCTCAGCTTTGCTGACAGCAAATTCATAACCTTCACGACGCATATTTTCAATTAAAACAGAAAGATGAAGCTCGCCCCGGCCGGAGACCTTAAAGCAGTCCGTATTTTCTGTTTCTTCAACCCGAAGGCTGACGTCGGTGTTCAATTCACGGAAGAGACGGTCACGCAGGTGGCGGGAAGTGATGTATTTTCCTTCCTGACCAGCCAGAGGACTGTCATTGACAAGAAAGTTCATGGAGATGGTTGGCTCGGAAATTTTCTGGAACGGAATTGGTTCCGGTTTTTCAGGTGAGCAGAGGGTATCTCCAATATGAATGTCTGAAATACCTGAGATAGCGACGATGGAGCCAACGGAGGCTTTATCGACCTCGATTTTATTTAAACCATCGAACTCATAAAGCTTGCTGATCTTAACCTTGCGGTTTTTCTCAGGGTCGTGGGCATTGACGATGACGGCATCCTGGTTTACCTGGATGGTACCGTTGCTGACTTTACCGACACCGATACGGCCTACATATTCGTTGTAGTCGATGGTACTGATCAATACCTGGGTCTCAGCATCCGGATCACCTTCCGGCGCCGGGATATGGTCAATGATCGTTTCAAAAAGCGGTTTCATATCCTGGCCGTTTTCCCCAAGCTCCAGCATGGCGATACCGGATTTGGCAGAAGCGTACACAAACGGACAGTCAAGCTGTTCATCGGATGCGTCCAGATCGATCAAAAGCTCAAGTACTTCATCGATAACTTCATCCGGACGGGCTTCCGGGCGGTCGATTTTGTTGATGCAGACAATGACGGCCAATTCCAGTTCCAGGGCTTTTTTAAGTACAAATTTTGTCTGAGGCATCGGGCCTTCAAAAGCGTCGACAACGAGAACAACACCGTCGACCATTTTCAGAACACGTTCAACTTCTCCGCCAAAATCAGCATGTCCTGGCGTATCGATAATATTAATTTTTGTATTTTTATAAAATACGGCTGTGTTTTTAGATAAGATTGTAATACCGCGTTCACGTTCGATATCATTAGAGTCCATGACACGTTCCTGAACGACCTGATTGCTGCGGAATACACCGCTCTGTTTTAATAACTCATCCACCAATGTTGTCTTACCGTGGTCTACATGAGCAATAATCGCAATATTTCGGATATCTTCGCGTTTGATCTTCATATTTATTCAGTTCCTTCCAATCCATTCATACATGTACTACTGACAACTTTTATATTCTACCATAATGCCACGGTTTTTCAAGAAAATTTATTAAGAAAAATATAATTGAATTCAGGAATTGTACGTTTGGTGTCATTTTTAGGGATTTTCCGTCGATGAATGATAATTTATTTCGTTTGAGATTCATGCTAAAGTCATTTAAGAATTCGGTTCTAAATCCATCTGGAATCGAATAGATATATTAAACGAGATGAAAACTTGTATATACAGAAAGGGGAACAAAAGGATGGCAGACAAGGTGCTGGATAATAATCAAGTAACAATCGTGGGGGTTGTGGACTCGGAGTTTGTGTACAGTCATGAGGTTTTCGGCGAAGGATTTTACGTGGTGGAGGTCGTTGTACAACGTCTCAGCAATATGGTGGACCGGATACCCTTATTGATTTCTGAGCGCCTGATCGATGTGACGGAGAATTACATAGGGCGTACATTGGAGGCCCATGGCCAATTCCGTTCTTATAATAAGCATGAGGAGGGAAGAAACCGGCTGGTCCTTTCCGTATTTGTCCGGGAGGTGGAAATCCTGGATGAGGAGCCGGAAAATGTGAAGCCAAACAGTATTTTTCTGGATGGTTTCATCTGTAAACAGCCGGTATACCGGATGACGCCGCTCGGCCGGGAAATTGCGGACTTGCTGTTAGCTGTCAACCGGCCGTATGGAAAATCCGATTATCTTCCATGTATCTGCTGGGGCCGAAACGCCCGGTTCGCAGGTAAATTTGAAGTGGGAACCCATATTCATCTCTGGGGACGGATCCAGAGCCGGACCTACCAGAAACGGATCGAGGGCGATCAGGTAGAACGGCGGACGGCCTACGAGATTTCGGTAAGTAAAATCGAATGTATTGAATAAAAATATTGACGATGCCTCAGAAATATGGTATTAACATACAATGAGGTGAATGTTGTGGAAAAAGGTTTGGTCAAAATATACTGCGGCGAAGGTCAGGGTAAGTCAACATCTTCGCTTGGAAGAGCGCTGGTCTGTGCCAGTGAAGGTAAAGAAGTATTTATGATACAGTTCTTAAAGGGACGGCATACAGGAACGATGGATTACCTGAGACGGCTGGAGCCGGAAGTCAAGGTGTTCCGTTTTGAAAAGATGGATCGCTACTATGAAGATCTTTCGGAGGACGAACAGAGAGAGGAAAATATCAATATACTCAATGGTGTGAATTTTGCAAAAAAGGTATTGACCATTGGCGAATGCGATGTTTTGATCTTAGATGAGATTTTGGGACTTGTAGACCTTGGCATTTTGAAAGTGTCTGATGTGATCCATTTGATCCAGGCGAAGCCGGAAGAGATGGAATTGATTCTTACCGGAAGGAATTTGCCGGAAGAGTTAGTCGATGAAACAGACTATATTTCAAAGATAGGCATTGTAAAAAAAGCAGATAGTGAAGTCTAAAACCGTCAGTGAATGGTTGACATTAAATGGCAGAAATGCTACTATCAATGGTAGGATGAGAGCTGCCTGGGCATACGAAAATCAAAGATAAATATTCAATGAGCCGGCAGTTGCCGGCTCATTTTTTGCAAAATTCACAAAGGGTGTTTTGTATGACTTTTGAATATAATATAGTAAACGGGCAGCAGCGTAAAAGACAAGGAGGTTCATTATGGCCATTTTTACAGGCGCTGGCGTAGCGATCGTGACCCCCATGCATCAGGATGGAACGGTAAATTATGATAAATTGGGCGAATTGATTGAGTTTCAGATTGCGAACCACACAGACAGTATTATTATTACAGGGACAACAGGGGAAGCATCCACTTTGTCGGAAGAGGAACATGTAGAATGTATTCGTTTTGCTGTATCGAAAGTGGCGAAACGTGTTCCGGTAATTGCCGGAACCGGTTCTAATTGTACAGAAACAGCGATCTATTTGACAAAAGAGGCGGAGAAAGCCGGGGCCGACGGAGCTTTGGTCGTTACGCCGTATTACAATAAGGCAACCCAGAAAGGACTTGTTCAGCATTTTGGTATGATCGCGCGCAACACCAGCCTGCCGATGGTACTTTACAGTGTGCAGAGCCGTACCGGCGTCAATATTTTGCCGCAGACGGTTGCTGAGCTTCGTAAAACCTATGAAAATGTGGTGGCTGTGAAGGAGGCCAGCGGAAATATTTCTCAGGTGGCAGATATTATGCAGATGACCCAGGGAGATATTGACGTTTATTCCGGAAATGATGACCAGATCGTACCGATCCTTTCCCTTGGCGGAAAGGGTGTTATTTCTGTATTGTCCAACATCTGTCCGCAGGAAACCCACGATATTGTGGCCTGGTTTTTGGACGGGAATGTGGCCGACAGCCGCGAACTTCAGCTGAAGGCGCTGCCATTGGTCCATGCCCTGTTTTGTGAAGTGAATCCGATTCCTGTAAAGACAGCGCTGAATTTGATGGGGATGGAAGTCGGACCGTTGAGACTCCCGATGACACCGATGGAAGAAGCGAATAAAATGCGGTTGGTACAGGCGATGAAAGACTTTGGGATCATATTGAAATAGCAAATCAGTAGAAAGAGCTGTGTCAGATTTTTGACAATCTGGTACAGCTTTTTTGGAAAGAGAGGAAGAGGAGAATGGTAAAATTTATTATGCACGGATGTAATGGCGCGATGGGGCAGGTTATTACCCGTCTGGCAAAGGAAGATCCGGAAGCGGAGATCGTGGCAGGAATCGATATTCAGAATCATATTGACAATGGATATCCGGTATTTACAAAAATAGAAGAATGTAATGTTCAGGCCGATGTCATTGTGGATTTTTCTGTGGCAAAAGCAGTGGATGCGGTGGTGGACTACGCGGTGAGCCGGAAGCTTCCGCTTGTCCTGTGTACGACCGGACTTACAGAGGAACAGTTGGCTCATGTGGAAGAAGCAAGTAAAAAGATTGCTGTTCTGAGATCTGCAAACATGTCTCTTGGCGTGAACACGGTGTTTAAACTGGCGTCTTTTGGCGCTCAGGTGCTGGCCCAGGCCGGATATGATATTGAGATCGTGGAGAAGCATCATAATCAGAAACTGGATGCGCCTTCCGGTACGGCGCTGGCTATCGCAGATGCGATGAATGAAGTTCTTAATAAAGAATATGTCTATAAATTAGACCGCAGCCAGGAACGGGCAAAACGGGGAAAGAAGGAGATTGGCATTCAGGCTGTCCGCGGAGGCAATATTGTCGGGGAGCATGAGGTGTTTTTCTGCGGGCCGGATGAAGTGATTGAAATTAAGCATACAGCCTATTCCAAAGGTATTTTTGGAAAGGGCGCTATTTCGGCAGCATCATTTTTGATGGATAAAGAGCCAGGTATGTATACGATGAGCGATGTCATTGCCGGCTGATACAGATGGGGGTTATAATTATGGGAAACAGTAAAAAAACAAGTGAACTTGATACACTGCAGAAAAGATATCTGGAAGTTTTATCGGAACGGTATCCGTCGATCGCCTCGGCTTCGACGGAAATCATCAACCTCCAGGCGATTTTGAATCTTCCAAAGGGTACGGAACATGTACTCAGTGATATTCATGGGGAGGCAGAACAGTTTTTTCATGTATTGAAAAATGGTTCCGGGGCCGTCCGGGCAAAGATTGACGATGAGTTTGGAAATTCGCTCTGTATCCGGGATAAAAAGCAATTGGCCACATTGATCTATTATCCGGCAGAAAAGCTGGACTTGATCGAAAAAGAAGAACCTGAGCTGGATGACTGGTATAAAATTACGCTGCATCGGCTTATCCAGGTGTGTAAGCGCGTGGCTTCCAAATATACACGTTCCAAGGTGCGTAAGGCCCTGCCGAAAGATTTCGCCTATGTTATTGAAGAATTGATCAATGAAAAAGAAGAGATCACGAATAAGGAAGCCTACTATAATGGGATTATTGATACGATTATCCGTATCGGCCGTTCCAGAGCCTTTATTATTGCTTTGTGCGAGCTGATCCAGCGGCTGGTTATCGATCATCTGCATATTGTCGGCGATATTTACGACAGAGGTTCCGGCGCTGCGGAAATTATGGATCACTTAATGAATTATCATTCTGTGGATATCCAGTGGGGAAATCATGATCTGCTCTGGATGGGAGCCGCTTCCGGACAGGCGGCCTGTATCGCCAATGTTATCCGGATTTGTGCCCGCTATGGGAATCTGGCCACTCTGGAAGATGATTACGGTATCAATCTCATGCCTTTGGCCAACTTTGCGCTGGAGGTCTATGCCGATGATGAATGTGAATTGTTCCATGTTCAGGATCATGAGGAGGCAGATATGCTGAGCCGTATCGAGGAACAGACGGAGATGAAGATGCATAAGGCCATTTCCATTATCCAGTTTAAGCTGGAAGGCCAGCTCATTAAGAAACGACCGGGAATGCTCATGGATAATCGGCTTCTTCTGGATAAAATAGATCCGGAGACATGGACAGTGGAAGTTGATGGCGGTACATATAAACTTCTTGATACAAAATTCCCGACGATCATGTGGAGTGACCCATACCAGTTATCAAAAGAAGAAGAAAAGGTTATGAAGCGGCTTGTTCATAACTTTAAAAATTGTGAAAAGCTGCAGAAACATGTTCAGTTTTTATTAAAATCCGGAAGTCTGTATCTGTGTTATAATGACAATCTGTATTACCATGGCTGTGTTCCGATGAATGAAGATGGAAGCTTCAGGGAAGTCTACCTTCAGGGAAAAGGCTATAAAGGCAAAGCATTATATGACTTTATTGAGAAGAATGTCCGCCGCGGTTACTATCTGCCGGATTCCGAGGAGAAATTCTATGGCCAGGATCTGATGTGGTTTGCCTGGACAAATGAAAATTCACCGGTATTCGGTAAAGAGAAGATGGCGACCTTTGAGCGTTATTTCCTCGGTGAAAAGGATACTCATGAGGAGCGAAAAGACCCTTACTATCGACTGATTGAAGATGAAAATGTCAGTGAGACGGTCTGCGATAATATTATCCGGGAATTCGGATTGGACCCTAAGAATGCTCATATTATTAACGGGCATATGCCGGTAAAACTGAAAAAGGGAGAAAGTCCGGTGAAGGGCAATGGCAAACTGTTTATTATAGACGGCGGATTTTCCAAGGCTTATCAGAAGACGACAGGTATTGCGGGCTACACATTGGTTTATAATTCTTATGGGTTAAAGCTTGTAACCCACCTGCCTTTTGAAAGCGCTGAAAAGGCCATTAAAGAGGAAACCGATATCTGTGAGGACATTAACGTTATCGAAAAGCTGCTTGAGCGTAAATACGTGGCAGATACGGATAATGGTAAAGTGATCCAGCAGAAGATCAATGATCTGGAATTGCTCCTGAAGGCTTACAGAAATGGTAAACTTCGTGAGAATGCGGGCAAATAAAGAAATTTGGAGGAATCAGGAATGAAGGACGGATTTATCAGAGTGGCGGCGGCGACGCCAAAGATCCGGGTAGCGGACTGCGAATATAACCGGAAACAGGTGGAAAGGATGCTGAAGGAAGCCTGCGGGCAGAAGGCCCGGATGGTCGTGTTCCCGGAACTTTGTCTGACCGGCTATACCTGCGGAGATCTTTTTCTTCAGGAATTGCTGCTCTCGGCTTGTGTCTGTGAGCTGGAAAAACTTCTTGACGCATCCAGAGGTATGGATATTCTTGGCGTTGTGGGCATGCCTTTGGCGGTGAACGGAAAGTTATACAATGTGGCTGTAGTCTTTAAGGACGGAGTGATTCTCGGTATTGTACCGAAAACCTTTATTCCGAACTATTCTGAGTTTTATGAAGCCCGCCATTTTGAAAGGGGACCGAAGAAACCGGTACGCATTTCGCTGGCCGGACAGGAGACGTGGTTTGGAACCCATTTGCTTTTTGAGTGTACGTCTGTGCCGGGGCTGGTCATCGGAGGTGAAATCTGTGAAGATTTATGGGCGCCGAATCCGCCAAGTATATCCCATGCATTGGCCGGCGCAACAATGATTTTTAATGTATCTGCCAGTGACGAGACAACAGGAAAGGCCGTTTATCGGAAAGAACTGGTGAGCAGCCAGTCAGCCAGATTGATCTGCGGTTATGTCTATGCGGGAGCCGGTGAAGGAGAATCTACGACAGATCTGGTATTTCCGGGACATAACCTGATATGTGAGAATGGCGTCTGCCTTTCCGAGTCTAAGCGCTTTGAGACCGGCATTGTTTACGGAGACGTGGATTTGGGACGGTTAAACAGTGAGCGCCGCCGGATGACTACATTTATTCAAAATGAAGATAGGGATTATGTGCGGATTTCCTTTGAGACGGCGTCAGAGCCGCTGAAGCTTCATCGATATGTGGACCCGCGGCCCTTTGTTCCGGCATCAGATATGGACCGGCGCAAGCGATGTGAGGAAATTTTGTCCATTCAGGCGATGGGACTTAAAAAACGTCTGGCGCATACCCATTGTAAAAATGCGGTGGTCGGTATTTCCGGAGGTCTGGATTCGACCCTGGCTCTGCTTGTGACGGTTCGGGCTTTCGATATGCTGGGGCTTGACCGGAAGGAAATTAAAGCGGTGACTATGCCGTGTTTCGGAACTACAGACAGAACCTATAATAATGCCTGTCAGCTTGTCCGTGAACTTGGGGCAGAGTTATTGGAAGTCAATATTCGTGAAGCGGTTTCACTTCATTTCAGAGATATTGGCCAGGATCCGGAAAACCATGATGTGACTTATGAAAACGGACAGGCCAGGGAGCGGACCCAGGTGCTTATGGATCTGGCGAATCAGTGCGGCGGTCTGGTCATCGGTACCGGAGATTTATCCGAGCTGGCCCTGGGATGGGCCACTTATAACGGGGACCATATGTCCATGTATGGTGTGAATGCTTCCGTGCCGAAGACTTTGGTGCGTCATTTGGTGCGTTATTATGCGGACGTTTGTGAATCGGAGACTTTAAGGGAAGTGCTTTTAGATATCCTGGATACGCCGGTAAGTCCGGAGCTGATCCCTCCAAAGGAAGGGGAAATCTCTCAGAAAACAGAGGATTTGGTCGGGCCTTATGAACTCCACGACTTCTTCCTGTATCATATGATGCGTTTCGGCTGTCCTCCGGCAAAGATTTACCGCCTGGCCAATATGGCTTTTGAAGGGGAATATTCACCGGAAGTTATTTTGAAGTGGCTGAAGAATTTTTATCATCGGTTCTTTACCCAGCAGTTTAAGCGCTCCTGTATCCCGGATGGCCCGAAAGTCGGTTCTGTAGCGCTGTCGCCAAGAGGTGACTGGCGAATGCCGAGCGACGCATCGGCTAATCTGTGGAAAGCAGAACTTGAAAAAATTAAAATATAATTTTTTACAGGATAAGGCCTCTGGAACATTCCTGATGTTCCGGAGGCCTTTTAATGTCCGGCGATTGTTTTAATTGGATGCTTTATCCAGAGCTGCTGAAATGGCATTCAGCAGGATGGAAGCGGTGTATTGGCTGGAATCGTCATAGGTGACTTCTCCGATGGGAATTCCGGCGATAAGCTGGGAGCTGATGTCTTCGAGGCAGGATTCCAGCAGCGGATACATGGCTGTGACACTTTCCTCAAGAGGGGCTGTCGTAATGCTGTTAATATGGTCGGCGTCTACATTCACCTGAAGGCTGACCGGGTGATCTCCAAGGACAATGGAGGTGGTATAGACGCCCGGAGTATATGTAGGTGCGGATGCCGGCTCGCTGGATTTTGTGTCATTCTTTAAAAGAAACATATAGATAAACAGGAAAATCATCAGCAGGGCTAACACGACGAAGATGAGGGTGTAGATGATTTCCTTCATTTGAAGAATAATAATGCGTGTTTTTGAACCCATAATCGGCCTCCTTCAGAATACTTTAATATAACCTATGCAGAGCAGGGATGGAATATGACACACGAATGGGTGTGGAAGGCGTATGGAAAATGTGCTATGATAAGTAGCAGTACAGAAAGGGGTCATGAGATGTCGCTTCAGATGGTTATTGGCGGGGCCGGAACCCGCCGCTCAGAAACAATGTACCGGAAATTAATTGAAGAATCTCTGGCGGCGCCGGAGCAGAACTTTTACCTGGTCGTGCCGGAACAGTATACGATGCAGACTCAGATGAAGATGGCAGAACTTCATCCGGGACACGGTGTTATGAATGTTGATATTGTCAGCTTCCCGAGACTGGCCTACCGGGTATTTGACGAACTTGGCGGTATTCAGAAGACCATTCTGGAGGATACGGGGAAGAGCATGGTTATCCGGAGACTTCTGGCGGAGCATAAGGGTGAACTGGAAGCCTTTGCGTCCAGTGTCGGTAAGAGTGGTTTTGTCGGACAGGCAAAATCCATGCTTTCCGAGTTGTTCCAGTACAGTGTACAGTCCAGTGAGCTTTCAGAGAGCCGAAAACAGGTCGGTGAACATACCATGCTTGGGAAAAAGCTTGGAGATATTCAGATATTGTATGATGCCTTTAAGGAATATATGTCAGATACCTATATGACTTCAGAGGAACTTTTGGAAGTCCTGGCCCGGAAGGTCCCGGACTCGGGAATTTTAAAAGACAGCGTCATGTATATTGATGATTTTACCGGTTTTACGCCGTCCCAGTATAGTCTCCTGGAAAAGCTGATGCTTTTATGCAAACGTTTGGTCATCGGCCTGAGTATCGATATTTATGATAAGCCTTATGAACTGGGGCAGGAGTACCAGTTGTTCTATCTGACAAAGGAAACTCTGTGGAAATTAAATAAAATGGCAGTCCGTCTGAAAGTGTCTCAGGAACCGGACATTTTGCTGGACACGCCGAAAGTTGGGCATGGGACGGATTTAACGTTTTTAGAACGGCACCTGTTTCGTTTTCATCGTTTTCAGCCGTGGCGGGGAATGCCGGAGCATTTGAGGATTTATGCGCTCAGTTATCCGGCGGATGAGGTGCGTTTCGCAGCCGGGGAAATCCGACGGATGGTGATGGAAGAAGGGATGTCCTATAAGGATTTTGCATTGATCACAGCCGATGTGAGCCGATATCGTGAAACGGCCAGGCGTCAGTTTGATGATATGGAAATTCCTCTTTTCATTGATGATAAAGCCGATCTGTCCGAGAACAGTTTTGTGGAAATGCTTCGCAGCAGTATGGATGTTATCCTGAAAGATTTTTCTTATGAAAGTGTGTTCCGCTATCTGCGTTCCGGCTATTCGCTTATTGAAGCTTCCCAGGTAGATATATTGGATAATTATCTGCTGGCCACAGGGATTCGGGGAAGAAAACGGTGGAGCGAAAAGTTCATTAAGCGGTACCGGGATTTTGGACCGGAGGATTTTGTTTTAATTAATGAAATTCGGGAAAAGGTGCTTGGCGAATTGGAACCTTTATTCGGCATGAGCCGTCAGGGGACAGCAGGCGATTTCACGAAAGCGCTGAGAAATTTTATTCTGGGAATCCACGGAGAGGAACAGCTGGCGGCCTATGGAGAAAATTTTCATGAAGAAGGGGATTTTGTCCGGGAAAGGGAGTATGCTCAGGTCTATGAGGCGGTGGATGAACTTTTAGGAAAATGTGAGCAGATTTTAGAGAACGAAAAGGTCTCTTTAAAAGAATATATGGAAATATTGGAAGCCGGATTTGCTGAAATACAGGTGGGGGTTATTCCGCCGACGCTGGATCAGGTCGTACTGGGAGATTTAAAGCGGACCCGTCTTGGAGATGTGAGGACCGTATTTATTCTCGGATGCAATGAAGGAGTCATTCCGACGCCTCTGGCTTCCGGCGGTCTGATTACCGACAGAGAAAAAGAAGTCCTGGCTTCATGCCCGATGGAATTGGCGCCGACAGGAAAACAGAATAACTTCCGTGAGAAGTTTTACATTTATACAGCGATGACAAAACCGGAGGAGCGGCTCATCCTGACCTACGCCCAGTTGGATGGCGGCGGCAAGGCCATCCGTCCGTCCACGGTGTTGAATGATGTATATCGGATATTTCCGGATTTGAAAGCGGAAATACCGGAGCTGTGGGATGAGGGCCGGGTGTTGACCGGCATGCAGGAAAGCGGCTATTTTCTGCTGGAGGGACTGAAAAAGCCGGAGCTTCGGAATGAATTCTGGCAGACCCTTTTTGCATGGTTTTCGAGACAAGACGGGACAAAGGAGAAGTTGGCGGGCTGGATTTCGGAACGGTTTGATGTGCGGCATATGAGTCCTCTGTCCCAGCGAATCATTAAAGAACTGTACGGAGAACGGCCGATAGCCAGTATTACGACTTTGGAAAAATATGCGGCCTGTGCCTATGCTCATTTTTTAAGTGCGGGACTTCGGCTGGAGGAGCGCAAGACGGCCAAATTGCTTCCGCCGGATCTGGGAAATATTCTGCATCAGGCCATGGAGCGGTTTTCAAAGGCAGTTGAAGAAAGTGATCATGACTGGCGTACAATGCCTGATGATTTCAGAGATGAAACGATGGAGCGGTGTGTCCGGGAAACGGGAATGGAATACGGCTCGGCGATGTTTTTGGAAAACGCCCGCTACAGTCATTATCTGGAACAGTTAGTCCGTATGGCGAAGCGGACAGCCTGGACAATACAGAAGCAGATTTGCAAAGGGGAATTTGTACCGGCCGGATTTGAGACAAAGTTTTCTGTCGGTGACAGAGTGCGTCTCATAGGAACCGTGGACCGTTATGATATTTATGATGGCGAGGAAGCGCGGGCTGTACGTATTGTCGATTATAAATCGGGACAGAAGGAATTTGACCTGACAGAAATATTTTATGGATTGTCCCTTCAGTTGGTTGTTTACCTGGAATCCATTGCAAAGATTGAAGGAGCAAAGCATCCGGAAAAGCCGATTGTAAAGGCCGGGATGTTTTATTATCATATACAGGATCCGATCTTGGAGAAAATGCCGGATACGTCGGAAGAACTGGAAAATCAGCTTGTTTCGATGCTGAAACTGGAGGGCCTGGTCAATGACAATCCTCAGGTAGTAGCCTGGATGGATGAAAAATTGTCGGAGGCCCCTCAGGTGCTTCCGGTCAGTCTGAAAAATGATGGAAGTTTTTCAAAAACCTCCAGTATCGCCAGCGGCGAGCAATTGGATGAGCTTGGATTTATTGTAAACCGGAGGATTGAGCAGTTGGCCTCCGGCTGGATGACCGGAGATATTTCGAAAAATCCATATTTATTAATGAAAGGAAGCAAAAAGCAGACAGCCTGCGATTATTGCAGTTATAAGGGCATTTGCCGGTTTGATGAGCAGTTGGAAGGCTGCGAGTACCATCGTTTGATGCATTTGTCTGCCGATGAGGTGTGGCAGAGGATTTATGAGGAGGTGAGAGAAGCGTGGGAAAATCATGGACCGAAGAACAGCAGCAGGTCATAAATCTGAGAAATCGGAGTTTACTCGTTTCTGCGGCGGCCGGCTCGGGAAAGACGGCAGTTCTTGTGGAACGTATCATTCAGAAAATAACAGATACTACCCAACCGCTGGATATTGATAAACTTCTTGTGGTGACATTCACCAAAGCGGCGGCGGCTGAAATGCGGGAACGGATCATGGCGGCAGTGGATGCCAGACTTTCAGAAGATCCGGAAAATACCCATCTCCAGAAACAGAAAATGCTTCTCCCATCGGCAATGATCACGACGATTGACAGCTTTTGCATGAGTGTGCTTCGGGAGCATTTTGATGCGATCGGGTTGGATCCGGGGTTTCGGGTCGGCGATCCCCAGGAAATGACTCTGTTAAAACAAGATGTGGCAGAACAGCTTCTCGAGGATTGCTATTTGGAAAAGATGCCGGAATTTATCGCCTTTTCTCAAACCTATTCTATCGGTAAGCTGGATAAGGGACTGACGGATTGGATTTTGAGAATATATGATTTTTCCCAGAGTTATCCGTGGCCGGAAGAGTGGCTGGAAAATTCCCTGCTTATGAATCCGGGGGCTATGGGAGAAGAGGCCCGGCGCAGTCCGGTCGTTCAGCTTGTCATGGAAGAGAGTCATCGTATTCTTGCTGAAATGGCCCAAACCATAAAAACAGCTTTGGATATGAGTATCTCTGTCGGCGGCCCGGCTTTATATGAGCCGATGCTTTTGTCAGATCTGGAACAGACGAAGTCTATGATTGAATGTAAAAACTATGAAGAACTTTATGACCATATTCATCATATGACGTGGAAGCAGCTGTCAAGGAAAAGACAGCCGGAGGCCGATCTGTCGGTAACAGATATGGTAAAGGCTTTGCGCCAGGAAGCCAAAGATTTACTTGGCTGGCTTAAAAAGAATTATTTTTCGGAGAAACTGACAGAGCTGCTTTCAAAAGAACAGAGGATTTTACCGAGTCTTACGGTATTGATCCGGCTGACGGAGGAGTTTTCACGGCGATTCCGAGAAGAAAAGAAGCAGCGAAATTTAATTGATTTTAATGACCAGGAACATTTTGCATTAAACATATTATTGGATGAGAACCATGAACCGACAGCGGTGGCCAGAGGATATAGTGAGCAGTTTGAAGAAATTATGTGCGATGAATATCAGGACAGCAACCAGGTACAGGAGACACTTTTAAACAGTATTTCCAGAGAACTGGAAGGACAGCCCAATATTTTTATGGTGGGGGATGTCAAACAGAGTATTTATCGTTTCCGTATGGCGGAACCGGAGATTTTTCTTGGAAAATATCAGACATATACAAAAGATGAGGGGAGTCATCAGAGAATTGATCTTCATAAAAACTTCCGAAGCAGAGCCTGTGTGCTGGAGAGCGTCAATCAGATTTTTGAGTCCCTCATGACGCCGGATATCTGCGGTATGGAATATGATGCAGATGCAGCCCTGTATCCAGGGCTTGATTATCCGCAGACGGAACATAAGATTTCGGAGCATGCCGAATGGCTTATGGTGGAACATGGCAAGGACCCGGAAATGACGAAACGGGAGGCGGAAGCGAGGGCCGTGGGTCTGCGGATCCGGGAGTTGGTGGATGAAACCTCCGGATTATGGGTGATGGATACTGAATCGGGCAAATACCGCAGGGCGGAGTACGGCGATATTGTCATTTTGCTCCGGACGGTGAAGAACTGGACGGAAGACTATGTGCGGATACTCAAAGATATGGGAATTCCGGCTGTGGGAGAAACCTCTTCCGGTTTCTTTGACACACTGGAAATTCAGGGCGTTTTAAATATGCTGCGTATTCTGGATAATCCCCTCCAGGATATTCCGATGGCGGCGGTTCTTACATCTTCCATGGGGCGTCTGAATGATGAAGAGCTGGCCGAATTGCGGCTGACAGAGCGATCCGTGCATTTGTATGAAAATATGCGGGTTTATCTGGAACAAGGAGAAAATGCACTGCTGAAAGAAAAATTAAGCGCTTTCTTTGAGATGTATGAGAGATTGCGGCGAAGTAAAATCCATATGTCCATCGAGGAACTTATCCATGAAATCTATGGAATGACCGGATATGTGCAGCAAATGTTCGCCATGCCGGGCGGTGAAGTACGCCGGGCTAATTTGGAGCGGCTTGTGGAGTACGCCAAAGATTTTAAAAATACCAGTTACCGGGGATTATTTCATTTTATCCGTTATGTGGACCAGTTAAAAGAATCAAAAGAAGATCTGGGCGGCGCTGTACTGCCGGGAGATGCGGGCCAGGCGGTGCGGATTATGAGTATCCATAAAAGTAAGGGTCTGGAATATCCTGTCTGCTTTGTGGCCGGTCTG
>CATZYB010000005.1 GCA_958426095.1 uncultured Lachnospiraceae bacterium | reverse complement strand
AAGCCGGAAATCACCTATGATGATTTTGCAAAGCTTCAGTTCCAGGTTGGTGAGATCATTGCCTGCGAAGCAGTGAAAAAATCTAAAAAGCTGCTTTGCTCTCAGGTGAAGATCGGCAGTCAGGTGCGTCAGATCGTATCCGGTATCAAAGCCCATTACACACCGGAAGAGATGGTAGGCAAGAAGGTTATGGTCGTGATAAATCTGAAACCGGCGAAGCTGGCCGGCGTTATGTCCGAAGGCATGCTGCTCTGTGCAGAAGATGCGGATGGAAACCTGTCCCTGATGGTTCCTGAAAAAGAAATGCCGTCAGGCGCGGAAATTTGTTAAATTAAAAAGGAAGAGGGTAGCCCCGAAGAGTCTGGAAAATGGCTGTGGGACTGCCCTTTTTTATCGTGCGCGTTATATTTTTCTTCCCAAGGTGGTTATTTTTATCGGGTGTCCTGCATGATGTAACAATGGGATGAAAAAAGTTTGTGCGGAACCGCAATGAAGAGAAAATGAAATAGATATGTGTAAATAAGAAATATTGTGTTAGCAGAACCGAAGCCGCTGTAGAAGATAAGTTAATTTTAATAAAAAAAGGGGACCTTATCAATAATTATCCATCGACGGTGTTCGAGATGAAAAGAGGCTTAAAGAGACTATAGAGGGCGGACAGTTCCGAAGAAAGTCGAAAAAATAGTGCAGTCTGAGAAACTATGTTTTAGATTTCTTCGACTGCACTGTTTTGTACTTTAGAACTTAAAGATGATTCCGACAATAGCGGAAGCGACCACCATGAGAATTGGGTGGAAGTCTTTTTTGCGGAGAACAAGATAAATGACAACGGCCAGGATAATGGCTTTATAATTCAGCAGGTCCGCTATATTTTGTGTAATGGCATACTGATCCAGATGGAGAAGAGCGATTTTGGCAACGCCGAGACCTGCGGCGATGATCAATCCCGTGGAGGCCGGACGAAGACCGTAAAAAACATCCTGTACCAGTTTGGATTCTTTGAATTTGTTCAGAATCTTTGATATGAGGATGATAATGACAACGGAAGGGAATACGAGGGCCAGCGGTCCGACCAGCGCTCCCGGAAGTCCAAAAGAGGTAAAGCCCACATAAGTTGCCATATTGACACCCATAGGTCCGGGAGTGGATTCGGAGATGGCGATCATATTGGCCACATCCTGGGCGTTAAACCATCCGGTAGCTGTTCCCATGGCATAAAGGAAAGGCAGAGTTGCCAGTCCGCCGCCGACAGCAAAAAGACCGGTCTTGAAAAATTCAAATGCTAATCGTAATAATCCTGTCATTTCTTTTCACCTCCTGCAATACCCGTCCGTTTGAAAAGGACGCCTGCGATACCGGCGAGAACGACGATGAGGGCCGGAGATAATGGGGAAAACAGGGATAATAGTAAAACGACAACACAAATGCCAAGGCAGATTTTATCGATAACGGATTTCTTTGCCAGTTTGGTAACCGCATTAAAAATCAGAACGCAGACACAGGCCCGGATGCCGTTGAAAGCATATTTGACGACAGCAAGATCGGCAAAATTCTGCAGAAAGGCGGCAATTAATGTGATGATGATCAGGGATGGAGTGATAATGCCAAGGGTAGCGACAATACCTCCGATAACGCCCTTTGTTTTATAACCGACAAAGGTAGCTGTGTTTACCGCAATAATTCCCGGCGTACACTGTCCGATGGCAAAATAGTCCATAATTTCGTCTTCTGTAGCCCAGTGATATTTCTCAACAACTTCTTTTTGGAGCATTGGGAGCATAGCATAACCGCCGCCGAAGGTAAAGGCGCCGATTCGGAAAAAGGCCATGAAGAGATTTACTAATTCTTTCATAAATTTGATTCCTCCTCAACGATATAGTATTTCCATGATATTCTGGGGAAATGCTTGATTTTCCTCGAAACTATTGGTATCATAACATAAATAAATATATATGAAAAGTATTAAAAAAGTATATAATCCATATCGATAAGATATAGCAGGCGGTGATATCATGGATCTGAAGCAGTTGAGTTATTTTGCGGCGATTGTCGATGAAGGAAGTATATCGGCGGCAGCGAAAAAGCTGCATATTTCCCAGCCGCCGTTGAGTACCCAAATGAAGTCTCTGGAAGCGGAGCTGGGGGTAGTGCTTTTTGAACGGGGGCTTCGAAGCATTACATTGACGGATGCAGGAAAATTGATGTATGAACGGGCGAAAACCATACTGGATATGGCTTCGGCGGCTAAAATGGAGATTGACAGTCTGGGAAACGGACTTCGGGGGACATTGCGTATGGGGATGGTATCATCATCGGTGACCGGTCATGTGGCCAGGAAACTGATGGCGTTTCGTGAACTGTATCCGGAGGTGAATTTTCAGATTTATGAGGGAAATACATATCAGCTTTTGGATGGACTGAAATCGAATCATATTGATCTGGCGTTGGTTCGGGCGCCATTTCCTGAAGCCGGATTTGTATGTCACAAATATCGGGAAGAATATTTCGTAGCCGTCGGATTGGCTGGAAATCTCCCGGAGCATGCCGGGTTCGCAGATGTGGCGGAACATCCCCTTGTTTTATATCGGCGCTGGGAGACGCCGATCCGGCAGGTATTTGAAGATAAAGGCCTGACGATCCGTCTGGCCTGCATGGTGGACAATGCCTGGACGAGCATTCAGATGGTTCGGGCCGGTATGGGGATTGCTCTTTTGCCTGAATTCTTTGCGGCAGATATTCCGGGAATCCAAATCTGGAGTCTGAATGAAAATATGTTGAAGACCCAATTGATGCTGGTGAAGCGGGATGACAGGTATATATCGAATATTACGAAAATATTTTTTGAAAAGTTTGAAGTTTGAGGAGGTATATTATGATTTTTGACACACATGCACATTATGATGATCGGAAATTTGATAAAGATAGAGAGGAACTGATGAAACAGCTTCAGGCGGCGGGAATCGCGCGAGTTGTGGATATCGGTGCGGATATTGATTCTACCCGTCGGGCTGTGGCATTGGCGAAACAGTATGATTTTATTTATGCGGCGGCGGGTGTTCATCCGAGCGATGTAGATTGTCTGGATGAGCGGAGTTTTCAGTGGCTTAACTGTTTGGTGGAAGAATCTGTCGAAGAAAAAGGAAAAATTGTCGCTGTCGGTGAGATCGGTCTGGACTATTACTGGGAGAAGGACCCGGAACAGCGCAAAAAACAGAAATACTGGTTTGAGCAGCAGATGGAACTGGCCCGGAGGACCGGACTTCCGGTGGTCATTCGTTCCAGAGAAGCGGCAAAAGATACATGGGACATGATGAATGGGCTGAAATGCGAAGATATCGGCGGAGTGATCCATTGTTATTCGTATTCTGTAGAAATGGCCCGTAATTATCTGAACAAAGGTTTTTATCTTGGAATCGGCGGTGTTGTTACTTATAAAAATGCCAGAGTTCTGAAGGAAGTCGTCCAGTATGCGCCGATGGACCGGATCGTCCTTGAAACGGACTGTCCATATCTGACGCCGGAACCAAATCGGGGAAAAAGAAATAGTTCCCTCAATCTGCCGTATGTTATTGAAACGATTTCCCGGTTAAAAGGAATTTCAGCCGATGAAGTTGAAGCGGTGACATGGGAAAATGGAAAGAACTTGTACCGGATGTCGGAGTAAACTTTGCATATTTATATTTTCTTAGGAATTAAATAATTGAATGTTAAAGTGTCCCGGTCTTTTTTTCTATACAATCAGTATTGAAAAGGAGGCCGGGACATTATGTATGGAAAAAGCAGAGTTTATTACAGAAAACGCAGAAAACAGCGAAGAGGATTATTGGGGACTTATATCCTGCTGGTTTTATCCGTTTTGCTGATCATTGTAGGATTAAAGATGGTGATAGGAAACTGGACAACCGTAGCCGGGGCGGCAGAAAATACCATATTTTCCGAAATGTTGGGAGAAAATGTATCTGCCAATGAACAGGGGGATGACTGGCAATTGCTTTTGGTGAATTCATGGAATCCAATTCCGGAGGGTTATAAGCCGGAACTGACGGAATTGTGGAACGGAGAGTCGGTAGACAGCCGCATTTATCCCGATTTACAGGCCATGTTTGATGATGCAAGGGCGGCCGGACTGGAACCCTATGTGACTTCCGGCTATAGAACAGATCAAGTGCAGCAGTCGTTGATGGATGAGGAAATCGCAGATTATACAGCCCAGGGATATTCTGAAGAGGAAGCCAGATCAATTGCCGAACAGTGGGTGGCCGCTCCGGGAACGAGTGAACATCAAATTGGTCTGGCTGTGGATATCAGTATGGAAAATACAGGGACCCGGGGCGCGTCGGATGTCTGGAAATGGTTGATGGATCATAGTTATAAATATGGTTTTATCCTTCGATATCCCGAAGATAAAACGGATATTACCGGAATCAGCTATGAGCCGTGGCATTACAGATACGTCGGGAAAGAAGCGGCGAAAGAAATTTACCGGCGGGGTGTCTGCCTGGAAGAATATTTAAATAAATAAAAATCGGATGAAAAAAGGTGATATTTAATAGCCGAAAGTAGCTGTTAAATATCACCTTTTTTGTCGAAGCATTGTGATTGATACCAAATTTATTGACATGATATACTAATTAAATGAAATAGCCGTGTTGCAAGGTGGCAGCCTCCCATATCTTACATAAGAAGGGGAGGTGGTGTGAATGGAATTTACGTTTAGTGACCTCATGTTGTTTGCGACGTTTCTCATTACACTGCTTGCCTATATTGATAGGAATAACAAGCGAAAATAAAAAATAAGCCCGCCTTGTTACTTGACCGGTACAGGCGGGCTTAAAACCACTTGGGAAGTTAACCACTTTGTGGGCGGTTACTTCTTTATTCTATGTCTAATATATCATATTTATTGGCAGGTTTCAATGAGAAGTTTTTAATTGGTAAAATGAACCTTGATATTCACCACTTCACTTTTTGTACCGACGCGCATATTAGGTCCGAAGAGGCCGACGCCGGAAGTGACGATACTCTGCATGTCGCCTTTTTTCAAGTATCCGGCCGGATTCTCCCAGATTAATTTGCAGAGAAGGTTGGAAGGAAATGTCTGTCCATCATGGGTATGACCGCATAAATGCAGATCGATTCCGGCGTCTGAGATTTCCTGGAGGAATTTAGGCTCATGTTCCATAACGATGACCGGTTTGCTGCTGTCAAGGCCGTTCATGATTTCCTGCGGTGTTTTTCGGATATCAACGCCCCGGCCAGGGCGTTCCTCGTCCGCACGGCCGACGAGATAGAAGGAATCATCGATGAGCAGGGTCTGTTCCGTAATTAACCGGATGTTTGCGCGTTCAAGAAAATCATCCATTCGAGGATCACTTGTTTTTTTCTGATCGGAAGGAAAAGTGAAACCGGCGAGGATTTTCTCGTCCGTGTCATGATTTCCGTAAACTGCGTAAGTTCCGTATCTGCTGCGGATTTGAGCGAGTATTCGGATCAATTCTTCCGGATTTCCCATAGCATCATAGTCGTTGTCAAATATATCTCCGGCAATGAGAACAATATCCGGATTCTGAGCATTGATTTTATCCACCATCTGGCGCATCATTCTCGGTCCGACTGTGTAGCCGAGGTGCAGATCAGCGACAAGCGCAATATTCAATTCGTCCAGTTTTCCGCCGTCTTTATTAATATTTATTTCATAACTTGTGGTACGGACATGGACAGCGCTGATGATGCCCCATATACATAAAAATGTAATAGCGGCAATGCAGATAAAGCCCGTAATCACAAAAGTTTTTCCGGATGCAGGGATTTCGGCCGGTATAATATGTGCAGCATGTAAAATCAGCCGGATAAGTTCCGCAACGCCCAGAACGATGATCATGTATAAGAGAATCCCAAGCCAATAGGTGCCGATGCAGGAAAGAATTCTCTGGAATCCTGAATGCGGAAGAATAAAGGCCAGACCAATGGAAAGGGCTAAAAATGCATAGATAATTATAAAAAATAAACGAAACCCGGTTCTGTTCGTATGCTCTGAGCAGGCGGAAAGCCATTGGAGTGCCCGACAGCATATGTAAATATTTCCCAAAAGATAAAGTGGTGATAAAAATAGTGCAATCATAGTAAGCTTCCCTTCTTTTCTCAGGTTATTAACTGTTCACAGTATACCATGTCAACTAAGCTCGAAAATACCTCGCTAAGTTTCCAGGTATGCGTTCTCAGTAAGCTCGAAAATACCTCGCTAACTGTTCACAGTATATCACAACAGGCCATGAGAGTACAAGTTGGGGGCATCCCTGGTTGACAATTGATGTTCAGGACGATAAACTGTTAAAAAACGTGGAAAGCAATTAAAGGAGTTATGCATGGAAAAGTTATCGAATCCGCAGAGAACGATTGAAACCATAAAAAAATATCAGTTTAATTTTCAAAAGAAATTTGGTCAAAATTTTTTGATCGACGATCATGTTATTTATAAGATTATTCATGGAGCTCAGGTGACAAAGGACGATTTTGTATTGGAGATCGGGCCGGGCATTGGTACGATGACCCAATATCTGGCGGAGGCGGCCCGGGAAGTGGCCGCGGTGGAGATCGATCGGAAATTGATACCTATTTTGAATGAAACTTTATCAGAGTATGATAATGTGACGATCATTAATGAAGATATATTGAAGGTGGATATCCGGGCATTGGCTTTGGAAAAGAATGATGGAAAGCCGATCAAAGTTGTGGCTAATCTGCCTTATTACATTACCACGCCGATTATCATGGGGCTTTTTGAGAGCCATGTGCCAATCGATAATATTACGGTGATGGTCCAGAAGGAAGTCGCCGACCGGATGAAGGTCGGACCGGGAAGCAAGGATTACGGCGCGCTTTCACTGGCGGTTCAGTACTATGCCAAACCTTATCTGGTGGCAAACGTGCCCGCCAACTGTTTTATACCGAGGCCGAATGTGGATTCGGCGGTGATCCGGCTGACCAGGCATGAAATACCGGTTGTCTCTGTGGATAATGAAGCGCTTTTGTTTAATATTATCCGGGCATCTTTTAATCAGCGAAGAAAGACATTGCAGAATGGATTGAAGAACTCGGATTTAATTTCCGCATCGAAAGAAGATATTGCGGATGCTATCCGGGAAGCCGGTCTGCCGGAGACTATTCGCGGCGAGGCACTGACTTTAGAGCAATTTGCAGACCTGGCCAATGTGCTGAATAAAAAAATAAACGATTGATATTAGAAATAATCCTCCGGATTCCTGCATAGGATAGTCAAAAAGGAGGATTTTTCTATGTCGGATTATAGTCGTTTTGTTTCCTATATGTATCTTTATGAAAATGGCCTGAAGACCATGAATGCCGGCTTTGTCAAGGTGGAAAGCCGGAATGGCCAGTGCCGGATAGGTTTATCATTAAAAAATGTCTATACCGGTCTTGAACGCTGTCAGGTATATATGTTTATCCGTTTCGGGCAGGATCTGCGGGGTGTTTATATTGGGGATGTGCGAATAAAAAATCACGGCAGTGACTGGAATTTCAGGACGGATACGATGAATATTGCCGGTTCCGGTTATCGGCTGGATCAAATGTCCGGCATGATTATCCGGGGCGAAGGAGACAAATTTTATGGCACCCGATGGGACCATGGAGATCTGGATATCCATCGGTTTGTAACTCAATGGGATGACAGCGAACCCGTGACGGCAAAAACGGAACCGGAGCCTGAAATGATCGTGGCGGAAGAATCGATCGCAACGGCGGAGCCAGTCATAGCGGCAGAGCCTGTGGAGGAAATTGCCGGGGCAGAGAAAATTGAGAAAGATGATGGAAGGCTTGTGACCATGGAAACGGATGAGCGGCGGCAGAATTTTGGGAAAATTCTGGAACAGTGTCCGGGAATGTATCCATTTGAAGACGACTCGGTGGAAGCCTGCGTGCGGCTGGAACCCCAGGATATTGGAAGGATGCCGATTGACTGCTGGTCTTATGGAAGCAATAGTTTTTTGCTGCATGGTTATTACAGCTACCGTCATTTGATCTTAGCCCGGGTCAAATCTCAGGAAGAACGGCAGGGAACTTATATTTTGGGGGTGCCGGGGACGCAGCATTCAAGAGAAGCTTTTATGGCGAATATGTTCGGATTTCGGGAATTTAAGCCGATTCGGGAAGGAAATGATGGCGCAAGTGATTTTGGCTACTGGTATACATTTCTTGCCTGATATTATGATTCGGCGGGGGCGGCATGAAAATGTCACGAAATATTAAGTTTTGTTACGGCGGATATCATGATATACTAAAGAAAAATGAATATATGAAGGAGGACTTTTTTATGCAGTATAAAGTGTTCGGAAACCCGTTTCCGGCCGTATCTGTCCGAATGGATCGGGGAGAAAGTATTTACACCCAGTCGGGCGGCATGAGCTGGATGACAGATAGAATTTCTATGGAGACAAATACCCATGGCGGTCTGATGAAAGGGCTTGGCCGGATGTTTTCAGGAGATTCATTGTTTATGGCGACTTACACAGCGGAACAGGATGGACAGGAAATTACAATGGCATCCTCTATGCCTGGAGAAATCCATGCATTGGAGATTTCACCCGGAAATACATATATTGCACAAAAAGGGGCGTTTCTCTGCGCTCAGCATAGCGTTGAACTGAATGCGGTGCTGACCAAAAAGATTTCCAGCGGTATGTTTGGCGGAGAAGGCTTTATCCTTCAGCGTCTTTCAGGGAATGGCCTGGCATTCCTTGAACTGGACGGCACCGTGTGTGAATATGAACTGGCCCCGGGACAGAAAATGAAAATAGATTCGGGAAATGTGGCTTATTTTGAGGAAAGGGTAAAGTATTCTATTGAAATGGTCAAGGGATTTTCAAATATTTTCTTCGGCGGAGAGGGACTTTTTCTCACGGTCCTTGAAGGCCCTGGAAAAGTGTGGCTTCAGACGATGACCGCTTCGGAATTGGCAAACAAAATTATTCCATATATACCGACTTCCGGCAAATAATAGTTTTGACGAATAAAAAGGGAAACCGATCGACATTTATCTCGAATGGTTTCCCTTTTTTTAGAATTTATAAGGCGATGTAGAGATGATCAGCATCTTTGCACTCTCATCAGAGCTGTTTATCCAACGGTGGCCGATATAGTTTGGATAATACAGGGTGTCATATTTATCCAATGTGTAGGACCGATGATTTTCAAGTTCAAAATAAATCTGTCCTTCCAGTATAAAGACAAGTTCTTCGCCGCCGTGATGGGCAAAGGTGCCGGAATCGGAATGGGCAGGGATATCAATGATCGCACCCCACATTTCATTGCGGCCCTGGGTGATCAACGATTCGATCAGGGCTTTTCCATTGCTGATATTTCGGATAAATGTCTGCTGTTCATTGTGACGAACAAGGTGGACATTGTGTATCTCATCATCCAGAAAAAGTGAAAATACAGGCAGATCGAGAGCATTGCAGAGCGCCTGCAGCGTGAGAAGGTTCGGAGAAGTTTTTCCTGTCTCAATCTGGCTGATGGTGCTGGCCGCAATCTCGGAGCGTGCGGAAAGATCGCGGATGGACAAGTTCTTTTCAGAACGTCGGTTTTTCAGTATAGCGCCTATTTTATTTAAATCAATATCAGACATGGGGCCCCTCCTTTTCTGATTTGCTATTATATAGAAAAAACAGAAATTCGTCAAATACAAATTTCAACTTTATTCAACATGGCGGTGATTGACAAAGTGAACAGGATTCGTTATAATGAACGCAGTTTAGCAGAGGAGATGGTAAATTTCTATGAAAACATTGTTGAAAAATGCACTTGTTGTCACTATGAATGCCAACGAAGAGGTATACTCTGAGGGCAGCGTTCTTGTGGAGGATGACAAAATCAGCAAAATCGGACATTTTGAATTAAAAGAAGACGCAGATGAGGTCATTGACTGTAAAGGCAAGATTATTATGCCGGGCCTTATAAATACCCATGTACATACATCACAGCAGCTTGGACGAGGTTTGGGGGATGACGTAAATCTGCTGACATGGCTTCATGATCGTATTTGGCCTTACGAAAGTAATATGACAGAAGAAGATTCCTATGTGTCCACTTTGGCCTGCTGTCTGGAACAGATTAAATGTGGTTGTACAGCATTTGCCGAGCCGGGCGGACAGCATGTTTCCGGCATGGTCCGCGGTGTGGCGGAAGCCGGCGTTCGTGCAAAACTGGCAAAATCTGTCATGGACTGCGGCGAGGGACTTCCGAAAGTATGGCAGAGAACGACTCAGGAAGAACTGGATAAACAGGAAGAAGATTTAAAGAAATTCCATAACACACACGACGGACGTGTGCAGGTGTGGTTTGGTTTGAGAACTATCTTTAACTGTACGGATGAGCTGATCGTTCGTTCTAAGGAACTGGCAGATAAATATCATGTCGGCGTTCATATGCATGTGGCTGAGGTTAAGGATGAAGTGGAATATATGCAGGCCACAAGAGGCGAGTGGACGGTTACCCATCTGAATAAGCTGGGCGTTTTGGATAAAAACTTCCTCGCAGTACACACCGTGTGGCTGACGAATGAAGAGGTTGAGATGTTCCGTGACCATGAGGTAAAGGTTTCTCATAATCCGGCTGCGGCGATGCGCGTGCTTGGCTTTGCAAAGGTTCCTCGAATGCTTCGCGAAGGTATCTGCGTGACGATCGGTACTGATGGAGCACCTTCGAATAACCGTATGGATATGGTCGATGAAATGTATCTGACATCCCTGATCCATAAAGGATGGCGTCTGGAACCGGATGTTGTAAAGGCTCAGGAAATTCTGCGTATGGCAACCATTAACGGCGCCAGGGCTTTGATGGATGAGGACCTCTATGGCTCTCTTGAAGTTGGAAAGAAAGCCGACCTGATCGTTATCAATCCGGATTCAGCGGGTATGCTGCCGCTGCATGATCCGGTGGCGAACCTCGTATCTTCCATGCATTCATCCAATGTGGAAAGTACAATGTGTGACGGTAAATGGCTGATGAAAGACCGTATCGTTCTTTCCCTAAATGAGGAAGAAGTACTTGCGGCGGCCAAAGAGCATGCGGCGGCAATCCGTTCCCGTGCCGGTATTGAACTTCCGGACCGTTTCCCGGTAGTTTATCCGATGTCTTCTAAATAGTCATTTATATTTATTTAATATAAAATGAATTAATCACTAAAAGGGTAAAGGAGATTGAAACAATGAAAAAACTTGTGGCAATGGCATTGAGCCTGACACTGGCTGTGTCCATGCTGACAGCATGCGGCGGTGGCACAAAGGAAACAAAAGCAGAGACAAGCGGTGAAACAACTGCGGAAACAAGTGCAGAGACGAGCGGTGAAACAACTGCCGCAGCAGATGGCGAGGGCCTGAAAGTCGCTCTGTGCGTAACCGGAGCAGTAAACGATATGGGATTCTGCCAGTCCGCATATGAAGGTCTTGTGTTGCTTGAAGAGAAATATGGCGCTGAAATCGCTTATACGGAAAATCTTCAGGCGGCAGATATGGCTGCAGCATTTACAGATTATGCAGCAAGCGGTTATGATATCGTTATCGGACATGGTTTCCAGTTTGGTGATCCGGCGCTCGAAGTTGGCGCTCAGTATCCGGATACAACATTTATCTGTACAGAGGCAGCCGCAGCCGCTGATAATGTAGCTTCTTATGTTATGAGCTGCGAACAGGGCGGATATATCGAAGGTATGCTTGCAGCAAGCATGACAAAATCCAATAAAATCGGTTTTATCGGACCGATCGAAGGCGCGTCTCTTATCAAGATCATGAATGGTTTTGAAGACGGTGCAAAATCCATTAATCCGGACATCGAAGTTCAGACAGCATGGACAGGAAGCTTCACAGATACAGCTTTGGCAAAAGAAGCGGCTCAGGCTATGATCGACAGCGGCGTTGACTTTATCGCTCATGATGCAAACGAATGTGGTAACGGCGCTATTGCAGCTGCTCAGGAAGCTGGTATTTATGCAACGGGCGATTCCTATGATCAGCATGAACTTGCTCCGGAAACGGTACTCACATCTTCCATGTACAATGTACCGTTAGTTATCGAATCTGCTTATCTGGACGTTGTTAACGGCACATTTAAAGGTGAAGTTAAATACCTGGGTATGGCAGAAGGCGTTGTTGAAATGGCTCCATACTATGATATGGAAAGCGTTATTCCTGAAGATGTTCGTACTATGATCGATGAAAAAATTGAAGCGATCAAATCCGGTGAATTTGTAGTACCGTTGGATGAAAACATCAGAAACTAATTTGAAAAAAATATAAAACCAGATAAAAAGGGGACGTTCTGGCCTTGGCCGGGACGTCCCATGTCTGGTTCATCGAAGACGTTGAAGGAGAAGGATTATGGCAATCTTAGAGATGAAGCATATCAGCAAGGCTTTTTCCGGCGTGTATGCCAATGAAGATATTGATTTATCTGTGGAAAAAGGCGAGATTCATGCCCTGCTCGGTGAAAATGGAGCCGGAAAGACAACGCTGATGAACATTTTATTTGGTATCTATACAGCGGATACCGGAGAAATTTACTGGAAGGATAAAAAAGTTTTATTTGATTCTCCAAGAGAAGCAATCGATCAGGGAATAGGTATGGTGCATCAGCATTTTTCGCTTGTTCAGAAAATGACGGTGTTGGAGAACATTATTCTTGGATTGAAACAGGATGGCCTTTTCCTCTCAAAAATGGATGCCAGAAAGAGTATCGTGGAACTGGCGGAAAAATATGGACTTCGGGTGAGACCGGATGCAAGGATTCGGGATTTATCCGTAGGCGAGCAGCAGAGAGTAGAGATATTGAAGGCTCTGTATCGGAATGTGGATCTGCTTATTCTGGACGAGCCGACAGGTGTTTTGACACCAAAAGAGACACAGGACTTTTTCGAGGTCCTTAGAAAATTAAAAAATGAAGGTTACGCCGTCATTATTATTACGCATCGTATGAGCGAGATCATGGCGATCAGTGACAGGGTAACGATTTTGAGAGATGGGAAGAAAGTAAAAGAACTGGTGACTTCTGAAACCAATCCGAAGGAATTGTCGATGTACATGATTGGACGGGAGCTGCACGGGGACTTTGAAATACAGGAGCAGCCGGATAACGGCGTGGCTTTGGAACTTAAAAATGTCAATATCATGAAAGGCGAAAAGGCCATACTGGACGATATTAATCTGACGGTAAATAAGGGCGAGATTCTGGGAATCGCCGGAGTTGACGGGAATGGACAGACGGAACTGGCCGAGGTCATCGCGGGAATTCGGAAAAATACGTCCGGCGAGATCTGCTTTATGAATGAGAGCATTCAGAAAGCAACGGTGAAGCAGCGTTTTGAAAAAGGAATATCTTATATATCCGATGACCGCCATGCGGACGGCCTGGTCATTGACATGACCTTGAAAGAAAATATGCTGCTGAAAAATTATGATAAAGAACCTTTCTCAAAGAAGGGGATTTTTAATAAAAAACCGATTGAAGAGCAGGCGCAAAATGCGATTCAAAAATTCCAGATAAAAACAACGGGAACGACAGGAATGGAATCCGTGGTTAAGCTTTTATCCGGCGGCAATCAGCAGAAGATCATTATTGCCAGAGAAGTCACAGAGGACGCCAGACTGGTCATTGCGAACCAGCCGACACGTGGACTGGACATCGGCGCTACCGAGTTCGTGCGTCAGACATTGATGGATGTTCGGAATTCAGACCGGAGCGTTTTGCTTATTTCAGCAGATCTGGAAGAAATATTGGCGCTGTCCGACCGGATCGCGGTCATGTTCGGCGGTAAGATCGTCGGCGTACTGAACCGGAGCGAGGCCGACGTGCAAAAGATTGGCTTGTTAATGGGCGGAATGACAAAGGAGGCCATGTGATGACAGACAAAAAACAAAAGATAGTTCAGGTAGTGGTTATTGCGCTGATCACGATTATCGTAGGTACTGTTTTGATCGTTATGTCCAACGCGGATCCGATGGACGCCTATACGAATTTCTTTCGGGGAATCTTTGGCAATATAAATGGATTCTGTGAGGTGTTTGTTAAAGCAACACCGCTTATTTTTACAGGATTGGGATGTGCGGTGGCATTCCGTACCGGATTTTTCAACATTGGAGCAGAGGGGCAGTTTTATATGGGAGCGCTTGCAGCGTCCATGGTGGCCCTTGGCCTGACGGGAGTTCCGGGAATCGTGCGGATTATTCTGGCCCTTGTCATCGGTTTTCTGGCCGGAGGTATCTGGGCGCTTATCGCCGCCGTATTTAAGGCAAAATTCGGAATTTCGGAAATTATTGTAACGATTATGTTAAATTACATAGCGATCAACCTGATCGGACTTGCTGTTCGAACATTTTTGATGGACCCGGCCGGCAGCGTTCCCCAATCGGCGAAAATCGATGAATCCGTATTGCTGGCACAGCTTTTGCCGCCGACACGGCTTCATGTGGGATTTATCCTTGCATTGGCGGCAGTAGCAGTCGTATGGTATTTGCTGGAGAAAACGACGCTTGGCTATGAGATCAAGGTCGTTGGATTTAATAAACGGGCGGCGGCCTGCAATGGTATTTCTGTTATGAAAAATATTGTTATTTCAGCATTTTTGAGCGGTGGACTGGCCGGACTGGCCGGAGTGGTTGAGGTGCTTGCCATTCAGAAAAAGCTTTTGGAAGGTATTTCTTCGAATTGCGGATACACGGCGGTGCTGATCGCACTGATGGCCGGAAATCATCCGGCGGGAGTTGTTGTGGCTTCGATAGCTATGGCAGTCATGCAGGTCGGAGCGAATACGATGCAGCGTCAGCTTGGCGTTCCTTCGGCCATCGTGGATATACTTGTCGGTCTTGTTGTGCTTCTTATTTTAGCTAAGGGGCTGATCAACAGAAAAAAAGCAACGAAAGCAGCATAGAAAGGAGAGAAAAAAGATGTTGGAACAGATTTTGACGATTGGATTTTTTACAGCCTTTTTCTCTGCTATGGTGCGTATGGCTGTACCTTTGATCTATGCCGGATTGGGTGAAATGTTTGCAGAGAAGGCGGGCATCTTGAATATCGGTATGGAAGGCGTTATGCTGAGCGGAGCTTTTTGCTCCTTTGCCGGAGCGATGTTTTCCGGCAGCCTTATGATCGGACTTTTGTGCGGTATCCTGGGCGGCGTCGTTGTCAGCATGATCCATGCGGTACTGTCTATTAAACTGGCACAGAACCAGTCGGTCAGCGGTATTGCTATTAATATGTTTGTCCTTGGCGTGACAAGTTTCTTTTCGCGAATCTTAAAAGAAGGAAAAAGTTATCAGCAGTTGACCACATTCTCAACCATAAAGATTCCGGGACTGAGCAGTATTCCTTTGATCGGTGACGCTCTGTTCAATCAGGATATTTTTACATATCTTCTGTATATATTGATCGTTGTCATGACAGTCTTTTATGCAAAAACGGCCAGGGGACTGGCTTTTCAGGCGGTGGGCGAGCATCCCCGGGCAGCAGATGCGGCGGGAATCCCGGTGCATAAATATCAGTATATAGCTATGTTGGTGAATGGCATATTAGGAGGTATCGGCGGCGCCTATCTGGTCCTTGTTCAGTTGGGCGTGTTTACAGAAAATATGATTTCCGGCCGTGGTTATATCGCGCTGGCGGCGGTTATTCTTGGAAGATATACGCCGGTGGGAACCTTTGGAGCGGCTCTTATTTTCGGCGGCGCCAATGCGCTTCAGATTCGATTGCAGGCCGTCGGTGTGCCGCTGCCGGCCCAGGCGCTGGCAATGCTGCCGTACATTATTACATTGATCGCGCTGCTCGGTTCCATCGGGCGGAGCAATGAACCGGAATCGTTAAGCAAACCTTATATCCGGGGAAGTCGTTAAAAACTTTATCATGGTAAAACAACGAAGAGTATATTTCGATGAAAAATGTACTCTTCGTTTTCGTTTTGGGCAATACTAGGAAAAAAGGAGGAAAAATTATGGGAGAAAAAATTCAGGATTTGATTTTTGAAGTTGGCGGTATTTTTATTATGTCGATTGGCATTCATTGCTTTTTGGTGCCGGCTAATATTGCGCCGGGCGGTGTTTCGGGTGTGGCCATTTTGATTCAATATTTGTGGGGATTACCGATTGGACTGATGTCCTTTGTTATTAATGTGCCGATTTTTATATTGAGCTGGAAGTATCTGGGAAAGAAATATACGATGCAGAGCTTCAGCGCCGTGTTGTTGAGTACGGTGATTTTGGATTATGTAGTGACTCCCTGGATGCCGATGTATACTGGAGAACGATTTTTAGGTTCCCTGTTTGGCGGGATTTTTGTAGGCGCCGGTTTAGGGCTGGTATTTTTGCGAGGCTTTTCCACCGGAGGCACGGATGCGATCTCTTTTTTACTTCAGCGTAAATTTCCGCATATGCCAATTGGGCGGACATTGATGCTGATTGATGGATTGATACTTGCTATTTCTGTTCTTGTATTTCATAATATAGAAGCGGGACTCTTTGGCGTAGTCGCCTTGTTCGCCCAGACGAAGGTCATCGACAGCATTGTCTATGGCAGCGAGCATGGTCAAATGTTTCTCATCGTTTCGGATAAAAACATGGAAATTAAAGATAAAATTCTTGTTGATGTCGACCGGGGAGCTACGATCCTAAAAGCGGTCGGAGCTTACACGATGGAGGAAAAAGAGGTACTCTTATGTGCGGCCCGCAAATCCCAGTTTGGACAGATTAAGCGGATCGTCCGGGAAGTGGATCCGAATGCTTTCTTCATTGTCAGCGAAGTGAGCCAGATTCTTGGAGAGGGGTTCAAGTCTGTATCCAATGATATGTAATAAGGAAGGAATGGAATATGAAAACATTAGTTATTGCAGAAAAACCTTCGGTGGGCAGGGACATTGCCCGGGTTTTAAAGTGCAGTAAAAATAATCAGGGAGCTTTAGAAGGGGATAAGTATGTGGTCACCTGGGCTTTGGGACATCTTGTGACCCTGGCCGATCCGGAGGCCTATGACGTGAAATATAAAACGTGGGAGATGAAGGACTTGCCGATGCTCCCGGAAAAATTTCAATTGGTAGTGATCAGGCAGACAGGAAAACAGTACCAGACGGTAAAAAATCATTTATACCGAAAAGATATTTCCGATGTGGTCATTGCGACGGATGCGGGCCGGGAGGGCGAACTGGTGGCCCGGTGGATCCTGGCGAAGGCCGGAAGTCATAAACCGGTAAAACGGCTTTGGATTTCATCGGTAACGGATAAAGCCATTCGTGAAGGATTCGCCCATTTAAAAGACGGCAGGGCTTATCTGAATCTCTATGCGGCGGCGGAGGCCAGGGCGGAAGCAGACTGGCTGGTGGGGATTAACGGAACCCGGGCGCTGACCTGCAAATATAATGCTCAGTTATCCTGCGGCCGTGTTCAGACTCCGACTCTATCGATGATCGCCCAGCGCGAAAAGGAAATCCGTGAGTTTAAACCGGAGAAATATTACGGCTTGACACTGGTCTGCGGCGGCGTTACATGGACATGGCAGGATGGCAAGTCGGGGAGCAGCCGGACATTCAATGCCGAGCGGATCCAGAAGATAAAAAGTCAGGTCCAGAACGAGAAATTGACCGTCAAAGAAGTGCATCGGACCACGAAAAAGACTTATTCGCCGGGGCTTTATGATCTGACAGAGTTACAGCGGGATGCCAATAAGCGTTTTGGATTTTCGGCGAAGGAAACCTTGAATATCATGCAGAGACTCTATGAGAATCATAAGGTATTGACCTATCCGCGGACCGATTCCCGATACATAGGAAAGGATGTGGCGGAGACGCTGAAAGAGCGGCTGAAAGCCTGCAGTGTGGGGCCTTACCGGAAGGTAGCCGGAAAGCTGATCAATCAGCCGATAAAAACAAACAAGAGCTTTGTGGATGACAGCAAGGTGTCGGACCATCACGCTATTATTCCGACAGAACAGTTTGTTCAGTTGGAGCATATGAGCAGTGATGAGCGGAAAATATATGATCTGGTTGTCCGTCGGTTTGCGGCAGTTTTATATCCGCCGTGTGAATATGAACAGACCGCATTGAAGGGCGTTTGCGGCGGCGAGACATTTTCGGCAAAAGGAAAAATCATGAAGCAGCCTGGATGGCAGGCGGCTTATGAGGACTTTCAGGAGGAAGAGCCGGAAGAGGAGATTCGGGAGCAATTGCTTCCGGAGATGAAGGAAGGGACTTCCGGACTTGTTACTCTTGTCAAAGTCAATGAGGGGCAGACGAAACCGCCGGCCTGTTATAATGAAGCGACGCTGCTGACAGCCATGGAAAAGGGCGGGCTTGGAACAGTGGCGACCCGGGCAGATATTATTGATAAATTATTTAACACATTTTTAATGGAGAAAAAAGATAAGGATATCCATGTAACGGCTAAAGGACGTCAGCTTCTGGAACTGGTACCGGAGGACCTGAAGAAACCGGCGCTGACAGCAGACTGGGAAAAGAAGCTGATGGCCATTTCAGAGGGGCGTCTTAAAAAGGATGTGTTTATTCGGGATATCCGGGGATATACGGAAGAGATCGTTTCTGAAATCCGGACCGGAGACGGAAAGTTCCGGCATGAAAATCTGACAAATACAAAGTGTCCTCAGTGCGGCAAGCGAATGCTGTCGGTCAAGGGCAAGAACAGCCGGATGCTTGTATGCCAGGACAGAGAGTGCGGTTATCGGGAGACGGTGGCGCGGACGACCAATGCCCGCTGCCCGAAATGTCATAAGCGGATGGAAATGTACGGCAAAGGGGATGCACAGACCTTTGTCTGCGTTTGCGGTTATAAAGAGAAACTGTCTGTTTTCCAGGAACGGCGGAAAAAAGAGGGCGCCGGCGTGAGCAAACGGGATGTGCAAAAGTATCTGAATAAACAGAGGAAAGAGGCAGAGCAGCCGCTCAATAATGCTTTTGCCGAAGCCTTTGCCAAATTGAATCTGAAAGAATAGAAGCTGACAGACTGGGAAGAGAAGAAAGGCGGGTGAAGAAGTCGATCGAGGGGACTTCTTCATCCGCCATATCATTTTGTTAAAAAGTAGTCGCTGGCTGTGCCGAGCGGTTGTCCGGCAGCGTTCAAAACAATAAACTTGTCCCATTCCGACACCATATCTTTCAATTCGCCGGCCTCCGGATCGGTTACCTTCCAGCAGACGATGAGCGGCTGTTCGGCAATGTCAATGGCTTTGCTCCAGATCATGATCAAATTTTTATCTGAGTCATCAAGACACATATCGCCCTGAAGCTTTAATGCAATCTTTTCAATATCCATATTTTTTTTCGCCTCGGATTTCTTAATTTTATTCAATCATAACAGATGGGTTTGTACGAATCAATATAAAAATGTGGTTTTTTGAAAACAGTACCAAAGATTGACAAAAAATTGACTTAATTTGAAGAAAATGTAGTCAAATTGATTAAAAAAACATACAAAATACAAGGCGTAGCGTTGACTAACCGTATTTTTTTTAATATACTTAATACGTAAAACGACGCAATAAATTCGTCAGAAAGGGGCGTAACAATGAATAAAATCACGGATGAATTGTATGAAAGATTCAAAAAGAATCTTGAAAGCGTGAATGGAACATGTGTGCGATCTTCCAAGGAAAATCTTGGAAAGGCAGTTGCCGGAATTTTTAAAGAAGCCGGCATCCCTGATACATGTATCGTTGAAACTCCACTCATGAAAGAGGGAGGCGTTATCAACGCTCTTGAAGAAGCAGGGATCAAAGTGTACACAGACCACATTCGTCTCAATGCAGAGACAGTAAAGGGTGGTGTTTCCGAGAGCCAGTATGGTATTGCGGATCTCGGCACCATGGTCCAGGCCAGGGATGTTATTGATGAAAGAATCGTATCAACGATGTCAGAGTATTATATTGGTATTTTAAGAGGTTCTACAATTGTACCAGAATACGACGATATGTTTGATATTCTTGCAGAACTTCCGGAGATGCCTAATTTTGTCGGCTTTGTCACCGGCCCGAGCCGTACGGCTGATATCGAGTGCGTCAGCACCGTCGGCGTACATGGACCGCTTCAGATGTCCGTAGTTGTTGTAGATGATGAATGATCAGGTAAGGAGGGAATATAATGTCAAGTGAAGCATTAAAACAAGAAATTCGGGCTGCATTGGACAACACCACTCTTGCCAGAACACTGGGTACATTCTGCAAGACCTATCCGGCTAAAAGAGAAAAAGCTTATGAAGGTGTTGATTTTGAAGCTACACGAGAAAAGATCAGTGAAGTAAAACGTTATGCTGCGGATCATGTCGATGAGATGATCGCAGAGTTTACTAAGAATTGTGAAGCAAGAGGCGGACACGTTATCGTTGCAAAGAGCAAAGACGAAGCAATGGAAAAAATCCGCGCCCTTGTAAAAGAAAAGAATGTTAAAACAATCGTAAAATCAAAATCCATGGCTTCTGAGGAACTTCATTTTAATCAGGTTCTTACAGACGACGGCGTTTTGGTTCAGGAGACAGACCTTGGTGAGTTCATCATAGCTCTTGAAGGAAATACTCCGGTACATATGGTTATGCCGGCGCTGCATCTGAATAAGGAAGAAGTTGCCGATCTGTTTACCGACTATACAAAAGTAAAAAATGCACCGATCATTGCTGAAGAGGTTAAGACGGCCCGTAAGGTCATGAGAGAGAAATTCTGCACAGCAGATATGGGGGTTTCCGGTGCGAACGTAGCAGTTGCCGATACAGGTACGGTATTTACCATGTCTAATGAAGGTAACGGCCGTATGGTTGGCGCTCTTCCGAAAATTCATCTTTATATCTTTGGTATTGAGAAATTTGTAAAATCCATATCGGATGCCCGCTGGATTTTCAAAGCTCTTCCGCGTAATGGTACAGGACAGAGAATCGCAGCTTATGTTTCTATGTACACGGGCGCTACAGAGGTTGTTACAGATAAAGAGAACGACACGAAAGAAAAGAAAGAATTCTATGCAGTTATCCTCGATGAGCCAGGACGTCGTGCTATCCTTGAAGAGCCTGAATTCAGACAGGTATTTGAATGTATCCGCTGCGGAGCCTGTCTTGATGTCTGTCCGGCTTTCGCGTTAGTTGGCGGACATGTCTATGGTTCCAAGGTATATACCGGCGGTATCGGTATTATGCTGACACATTTCCTTATTGACGAAGGCCGCGCAAGCGAGATCCAGAGTCTCTGTCTCCAGTGCGGAAGATGTAAGGAAGTCTGCGGCGGCGGCCTTCAGATTACCGATATGATTCGGAAGATCCGTGAGAAGAATGCGAAAGAACATCCAAATGCAATTCATAAGTTTGCACTGGATGCAGTCAGCGACCGTAAGCTGTTCCATTCTATGCTTCGTATCGCATCTGTTGCACAGGCGCCATTTACAAAGGGACAGCCGATGATCCGTCATCTGCCGATGTTCCTTTCCGGACTGACAGAAGGAAGAAGCTTCCCGAATATTGCCCAGGTTCCGCTGCGTGACATCTTCCCGACGATCGAACAGGATGTTCCGAATCCAAAGGGCAAGATTGCAATGTTTGCAGGCTGTCTGCTTGATTTCGTATATACAGACCTTGCACGGGATGTTGTTGCCGACCTGAACTCTATCGGTTATCTTGTAGAGATGCCTTTGGGACAGGCTTGCTGCGGATGTCCGGCATCGACTATGGGTGATGTTGATAATGCCAGAAAAGAAGCAGAAATCAATATCGAAGGTATGGAAGCAGAGAAATATGATTATATTGTATCCGCATGTCCGTCCTGTACGCATCAGCTCCGTGATTATCCAACCTTCTTTGAGGAAGGCACAGAGATGCACAAGAGAGCAACTGAACTTGCAGGCAAGACATTTGACTTCTGTAAATTGTTCTACGATCTGGGCGGATGCGAAGAATCCGGCGACGGAAAAGCTGTTAAAGTGACTTATCACGACAGCTGCCACCTGTGCAGAAGCCTTCGTGTAACACAGGAACAGCGTGAACTTCTCAAGAACACCAAGGGCGTTGAATTTGTAGAGATGGAAGAACATGACAACTGCTGCGGTTTCGGCGGTACATACAGTGTTCTTTATCCGGATATCGCAACACCGATCCTTGAAAAGAAGATCGCTAACATTCAGGCTACAGGCGCAGATGTTGTCGCAGTTGACTGTCCAGGATGTATGATGCAGATCCGCGGCGGCCTGGATGCCCGTGGACTGGATATCAAGGTTAAACATACAGCAGAAATTATTGCTGAAAAGAGAGGCCTTGTTTAAGACTTAAATCGACATTAATGTAAAAATAGACTAAAGATGAACTGGAGATAAAATAATGACAGAACGGAATAATGCCTGTGCGATGATGGAAGAGTCAGCGATGGAACGGGTAAATTACTATATACACAAAATCGCTGAGAACTCATTTGCCGGCACCAGAACAGGCGCCGTGCTGGATGATGTGCTCGGTTCATCCGGTAAAATGATTCGCCCCAGACTTTTGCTGCTGTGCAGTGCCTTCGGCCCCCGTCCTTCGGAGCGGTCCGAAAGGCTCTGCATGCTGGCAGCGATGGTGGAACTCACTCATATGGCGTCGTTGATCCATGATGATATCATCGACGAGGCGCCATTTCGACGCGGAAAGCCTTCGATTCAAGGCAAATACGGGAAGGATGCGGCAGTATATGCCGGGGATTTTCTGATTGAGCGGGTTCATTACTGGCAGGTGAAAGAGCAACTTATTGATGCAGCAATGATTCTTTCGAAGACCGTTGAAAATATGTGTATCGGAGAGATAGGGCAGGCGGTATGCAGGTATGATGTTAATGTGACCGTGGATGCCTATCTCAAAAATATCAAAGGAAAGACAGCGTCCCTTTTCAGTACGGCTTGTGAGCTTGGAGCGATCGAAGCAGGATGCAGCGAAGATATCGCAGGAAAACTTAAACGTTTCGGAGAGTATCTGGGTATCATGTTCCAGTTCCGCGACGATCTTCTGGATTTTACATCCAGTGAAGTAGCTGAGGGAAAGAAAACGCATAAGGATTTTCATGATGGCATATACACACTTCCCGTTCTTATGGCGCTTGGAGTACCCGAGGGCCGGGAGGCACTTTTACCGATCATGAGAGAGAATGCAAAGCGGAGTCTGAGTGCTGACGAGATAGAGCAGATGGAGGAATATGTGATTCGCTGCGGCGGTGTGGAGCGTACGGTGGAAGAAATCCACAGATATGCGGCATTGGCCAGAGAGATATTGGATTCACTGGAAGATATCCCGGAAGCACGGAAGATCAGAAGGATGTTGGATAAACTTGAGTCAATCTGAGCATTATAGACCGCTGACGCCGGGACTGGCACTGAACCTGGCGGCGCCGCATACATGGGCGGCATCGGTATTTCCCGCGTTGTTTGCCGACTTTTATTGCTGGCAGCAGGGACTGGGACTTACATGGTTTAAAGGAATTATGCTTCTTGCAGCCTGTATCTTTCTTCAGAGTGCGGTCAACACCTTAAATGATTATTTTGATTTTATAAAAGGAGCTGACAGTGCGGATGACCATGTGGAAGTGAGCGATGCGGTTCTGGTTTATGGAAATGTCGCTCCAGGGAGCGCCCTGATCCTCGGAATCGTGTATATGGCCGCAGGCGCTGTCCTGGGTTTGGCTTCCTGTATAGGAAGCGGTGTGGTTCCGGTTATTATCGGCATCATAGGCGGTGTGGTGATCCTCATCTATTCGGGCGGACCTATTCCTGTCTCTTATCTTCCGATAGGAGAAATCGTGTCGGGGTTTGTGATGGGCGGCCTTATTCCGCTGGGGATCGCAGGCTGCGCTGATGGCAGATTTCACTGGCAGATTCTTTTCTATTCGCTTCCGATGGTTGCAGGAATCGCATTGATCATGATGAGCAACAATGGCAGCGATATTGAAAAGGACAGAAAGGCCGGGAGACGTACCTTTCCGACCTGCATCGGAAGACCAAGGACGCTTGAGTTATACCGCTATCTCATAATATCATGGGTGACGCTTGTGACGGTGATGCCGGTGACTCTGCTGGGACCGGTCGGTCTGGTAGGCGTATTGATCGTGGTGTTCCTGGGAAGGAAAGTCATCCGAAAACAATTGGCGTGTACACTTGAGCCGGAAGAACGCATTACAGCGATGAAAGGGATTGCTATGACCAACATTGTACTGAACGGAGCTTATACAGCTGCTTTTACGGCAGGATTCATTCTGGAGGTTTTACATGGCTGAGTATTCGAAAGAGCAGCGTGTTTACGGTGTATTTCAGAGCATTTCAGAAGGCTATGACAGTGCGAATAACAGAATCAGTCTGGGACTGCAGAATAGCTGGAAGAAGACGCTCACGGACAGACTGACTGCAAATACTCCGCGAGGAACCAATATACTGGATGTTTGCTGCGGAACCGGGGATATAGCGCTGAAGATGGCTGACGCAAGGCATGATCTTAAGGTGACGGGGCTTGACTTTTCACCGGCCATGCTTGAGGTGGCAGAAAGTAAGCGCGGCGGACGGCAAAACGTTCGTTTCACACAGGGCAATGCCATGAAACTGCCTTATGGGGATAATTGCTTCACGGCAGCGAGTATTTCATTTGGCCTCCGGAATACGGCGGACTATGAACAGGTCCTGCGTGAAATGCGAAGAGTTGTCAGACCCGGCGGCTATATATATTGTCTGGATTCATTTGTCCCTGACAGTCCGTTTATACGGCCATTTTACAATGTATATTTCCGGCATATAATGCCGATGCTTGGCGGTGGCCGGAAGTATAGACAGGAATATATGTGGCTGTATGAATCGACACAGAAGTTTCTGCATCGTGGAGAACTTGAAAGGATGTACCGTGAGATCGGATTAAAAGCGGTAGATCATAAGAACAGAATGTGCGGTGCGTGTGTTTTGGTATGGGGACGAAAATAATATATAATTTGTAAATATTAACCTTTGGCTTTTAAACAATAAGGAGGATATAAATGAGCGAGAGAGAATTTGACGCCGACGTTATCATCGTGGGTGGCGGACTTGCCGGATGTTCTGCAGCGATTGTTCTTGCAAATGCAGGCCTCTCCGTTATCGTTATCGAACGTGGAGATTATTGCGGCGCTAAGAATATGACAGGCGGACGTCTCTATGGGCACAGTCTTGAAAAGATTATTCCGAACTTCAAAGAAGAAGCCCCGATCGAGAGAATTATCAAACATGAGAAAGTTTCTCTTATGACAGCGGATGGCTCGCTGGATATCGGATATGGTTCAGCAAAATTAAGTTCAGAACCGGGAAATGCATCCTATACGGTACTTCGTGCAAAATTTGACCAGTGGCTGGCTGAAAAAGCTGAAGAAGCTGGCGCAGAGATTATCACAGGTATTCTTGTTGATAATATTATCGTTGAAGATGGCAAAGTTGTAGGTATTGAATCTGATGGTGAAGAGATGTATGCAGAAGCTGTTATTCTTGCAGATGGTGTGAACTCATTGCTTGCACAGCAGATCGGTATGAAGAAAGAACTTGAACCTGGACAGGTAGCTGTAGGCGCTAAAGAGACGATCAAACTCAGCGAAGAGATTATCAATGAGCGTTTCGCTCTTAAAGACGGCGAAGGTACAGCATGGCTTTCTGCTGGTGACCCTACCGTTGGCGGCTTTGGCGGCGGCTTTATCTATACCAATAAAGATACGGTATCCGTAGGCGTCGTTGCCACATTGAGTGATATTGGACATTCTGATATATCTGTTCCTCAGATGCTTGACAGATTTAAGGAACATCCAGCCGTTGCTCCGTTTATTGAAGGCGGAGAAACGATTGAATATTCAGGACATCTCGTACCTGAAGAAGGTATCCATATGATTCCTGAACTCTACAGAGACGGTGTGCTTGTTACTGGTGATGCCGCCGGTATGTGCGTCAACCTTGGCTTTACAGTAAGAGGTATGGATTTTGCAATTGAATCCGGACGTCTTGCAGCAGAGACATTGATCAAAGCCCATGAAATCGGCGATTTCAGCGCGGCAACACTTTCCGAATATGAAAAAGCGCTGAAAAACAGCTTTGTTATGCAGGATATGGAAGAATGCAAAGGATTCCCGACATTGCTTACGTGCAGAGCTATTTTTGAAGACCTTCCGGCCATGGCCGATGATATTGCAGCTAAGCTGTTTACAGTGGATGGTCAGCCAAACAGTGGACTTATTATGTACATTATTGAGTCCATTGCTAAGAAGACCAGCGCCAGGGAGCTCGTTGACATGATCACAAATATACTGGAGGCGTTCTAATATGAAGAAATTGAGTGTTGAAGCGAAGTTAGGCCTTGACTTATTCCATACGGATGAAGAGAATTCTCATATCGATGTAGACCTTGAGTGTACGGATGAAGAAGAAATCAGAAAACTCGTTCTGGCCTGTCCGGCAGAATGCTATAAGTACATTGATGGAAAGTTCAGCTTCTCATATCTTGGATGCCTTGAGTGCGGAACCTGCAGAGTCCTTTCTCATGACAAGATTGTTAAAGGCTGGAAACATCCACATGGTGAAATCGGTGTATCTTTCAGACAAGGTTGATAGACCATAATATAATGAGTCACATCAGAGAGAGACTTTGGTGTGACTCATTTACACATTGGAGGAATGCAAATGGGCAGAATTGTTATTTTTACCGGTAAAGGCGGCGTGGGAAAGACGAGTGTGGCGGCTGCTCATGCTATAGCTTCGGCGGATGAGGGAAAAAATACACTGCTGGTCAGTGCGGATATGGCGCACAATCTTGGAGACATTTTTGAGACGGAAGTCGGCGGACATACGAAAAAAGTGAGAGACAATCTGTTTTTGCTGGAACTTGACCCGGATTTGCTGATGAAAGAAGAATTTCCGAATGTGAATAAAGCAATCGCGTCATTAATGGGGAGCTCGGGGAAGGCTCTCAGCAATGTGGGGGATAATTTTATGATTCCCGGATTCGAGAACCTGTTTTCACTGATGAAGATCAAAGCTATCTATGAAAGCGGCGAGTATGACAGGATTATCGTAGATTGTGCGCCGACAGGAGAGACTCTGTCCTTACTGAAACTTCCGGAGCTGCTCACATGGTATATGGAAAAATTTTTTCCGGTGGGCAAGGTGATGGTACGGGTACTGGCTCCGGTGTCGAAGGTTAAATATAAAGTTGCGCTTCCAACGCATGAGGCGATGAACGAGATTGAAGAGATGCATGGACAGATGGTCTTGCTGCAGGAACTTTTAAGAGACCCGGATGTTTGCAGTGTGCGTCTTGTATGTGTGCCGGAAAAAATGGTTGTTGAAGAGACAAAACGGAATTTTATGTATTTAAATCTGTACGACTATCAGGTCGATGGGGTTTTTATCAATCGTATTTTGCCGGATGATACAGGCAGCGAGTTTATGAACCGATGGCGGGACATACAGAAAAAATATATTGATGAGCTTGAGAGAGTATTTGCGGAAGTGCCGGTGACAAAGATACCGTGGTATTCCAAAGAAGTTCGGGGAAAAGAAGCAATTGAACGTCTGGCCGGCGATGTGCTGAAACTCCCGGATCTTTTCAAAGTAAATGTTCAGAGAGAAAAAGAGACCTATGATGTCATTGACGGAGGCTATCGTCTGTCTATAAAGCTCCCAGGGGCTGAGGCAGATAAAGTCAGCGTCGCTGTACATGATATGGATATAGATATAAAAGTAAATAATTACAATCGGTGTATTCCTCTTCCGAATACACTGAGAGGGGCACAGATCATGGATGTGTGCTTTAAAGGCGATACACTTCAGATCTGTCTGAAGGTGACCGAAAGGACGGAAGAAGCCGGAAAGGATGTGAAGCAGCCATGAGAATTCTTATTTATACCGGTAAGGGCGGCGTTGGGAAGACAAGTATTGCCGCCGCTACTGCTGTAAATATAGCGCTCTCCGGGAAAAAAGTCCTTGTTATGAGTACGGACCAGGCCCACAGTCTGGCCGATTCTCTGGATATGGAGCTGGGCTTTGAACCGACAACGGTTTTTGAAGGACTTCAGGCTCTGGAAATCGATCCGGCAGCCGAAAGCACAAAGGCCTGGGGAAATCTGCGGGATTATCTCAAACAGATTATTTCCGGGAAGGCCAATGGGGGTATCGCGGCGGACGAGGTGTTATTGTTTCCGGGGCTTGATGAATTATTTTCACTGCTGAAAATTCTTGACGCCTGTGAAAGCGGCGAATATGATGTGATCATTGTCGATTGTGCCCCGACGGGAGAAACGCTTTCATTACTTCGGTATCCGGAACGCCTGGCCGTTCTGGCAGACAAATTACTTCCGTCTGTGCGCAGCATGAATAGTGCGCTGGGCGGTCTGATATCCCGTAAGACCCAGGTGCCGAAGCCAAGGGATCAGGTGTTTGAAGAATTTGATAAACTGGTTAAACGGCTCACTCAATTGCAGAAAATTCTGAAAAACAGAGAACTTGCCAGCATGCGTATCGTGACAACGCCGGAGCGTATCGTCATGGACGAGGCCAGACGCAGTTATACATGGATCAATGAGTATGACTTTGGCGTGGACGCCGTCTATGTCAATAAAATTTATCCGGAAGAAGCGATGCAGGGGTATTTTGCGGGATGGACGGATATGCAGGAGAAAAGTCTGAAACTGGCGGAGCAGAGTTTTGGAGACTGTAAGGTTTTCAAACTGATGCTGCAGCAAGAAGAGCTGCGAGGAATAGAGACTTTGAAATCGGTTGGCGGTGAACTTTATGCAGAAACTGATTCGGAAACCGTATTCAGCCGGGAACAGGCTTTCCGAATGGAAGATGAGCAGGGCACGCGAATCTTTATTGTCAAACTTCCGTATGTGTCGGAAAAAGAGATTGATGTTTCAAAGGATGGGGAAGATCTGATTCTTGTTGTACGCAATCAGACAAGGCGTTTTCGTCTGCCGGATAAAGTCCGCAGAAGAAAAATGACAGAATGGTCATTCGATAATGGCGAACTTCGTATTCGGTTTGATTATGACTAATGTGGGAAGGTGTAAGTTATGGAAGAGAAAAAAGATATTGGGCTCAGTTATCTGCGTCAGTTGGATATGAATCCGCCGAAGGAAAGCAAACTGCTTTATTTCCAGTTCAGTGCAAAATACGGAGAGACGGTGGGCCGTAAGATGCTGACCGATCTTTATCGAAAGATTCGTGAATTTGAAGAGAATCCGCATTATCTCAGAGAATTCTATGAGATGAAGAATGAACTGTTGGATAAAGCGCTTCTTTTTAACGGCGGATACCAGGCAGATAATTATCGTCAGGTATGTAATTGGATCGTGGAGAATTACGATGTTTTTGGAAAAAAGATTTTGGATGCCGGGTGTGAGTGCGGAATTATGAGCTGCTTCCTTGCCATGGCATTTCCGGGATCCCAGATCACAGCCGTTGACAGAAGTCCAAATGCGATTAAGGCGGCCAAAGAACTGGCAGAGCGGCTGGATGTGCATAATATAACATTTATTAATGCAGATGTCACAAACCTTCCGGGACAGAAATACGATACAGTATTTTCCATGCGCCTTCTCCAGGAAAACTGTAAAATTAATGATGTAATGTCGGGTTATAACATGCTGAAGGCGGAAGCTGCGGATTTTGCCGAGAATATTCATGATTTTGCAAAGAAGCTGACGGCCCTTGTTGCGGAGGACGGCTATCTGGTATCCGCAGAACGCTGCGATGTGGATCCGGTGTTTCTCGGATGGATCCAGAAGCTCAACGAATGCGGCCTGGCCGGAGTTCCGGAATGTTATCGGGAAATCGTCTGTCAGGAAATGGAAAATCAGGGGCGTATGCAGATTTTTGTGGCCCGGAATTCCGGCATGGAAGATGCGGACGAAGTGTATCGATTTTGGTGCGCCTGTCAGATCGTTCATACGGAGTTGGCAAAGAATTCTCAGTATACGGGATGGTATGCGGATATGGAACTTCAGAACTTTGGCAAAGATTTGCTGGACGGATTTATCCTGCAGGATAAGGCAGGAAATAATCTGCTGACCTATTCGCTCTGGTCGCATAAAGAGTTTCCGGATTTCATGCTTTTATACCAGGCTATGAATGATGAACATATCCTTACGCTTTATCAGGTATCGGCCAAAGAGGATATCATGCGTCAGATAGAATCTATGAAACAAGAATATGTGCAGGCTGGAACTGTAGCGAAACCGTTGATTTTTGAAAATGGAGTACTTAAAAGCTGACGTTGGAAAACGGGTGATTGGCTTAGAAACTGAAAAAAGCCGCGTTACGCGGCTTCCTTCAGTATTCTTATCATTAAAAGGGGGAGGGTCCATCCTTTCGGATGGTGTTATGAAAAAATCTATCAAAATTTCTTTTGATGACTATAGTATATCCGTGCCTTGTGAAAAATATGTGGGTAGGATGTGAAAAAAATGTTAATTTTAGATGGAATAAATGTGAAATCAGGAAAAAACATTTTTTTAAAAAACATATTGATTTTTTGGAAGAAAAGCGTTAAAATAATATAGCACATCGAAGCGTGGCTCAGTTTGGTAGAGCACTGCGTTCGGGACGCAGAGGTCGCGTGTTCGAATCACGTCGCTTCGAC